>DASQVN010000745.1:0-2169 GCA_035640755.1 Rhodopila sp. | reverse complement strand
CGGATCGGCTGTGTGCGTTCGAAGAAGCCTCAACCTTCACAGGTCCGGACCTCGATGGTTCGTGTTCACAAGAGATTATTGCGAAATGGCGCCCCAAATCGCACATTCCATGCTGGATCCGTTCGATTGTTCAAGCGTTTTCGTACCAACGTATGTCACTCTGATGGAGGAAAACAGATGCGCATGAAATCCTTGCTGTTGCTTCTTGGCGTCACGCTGGGTCTTGCCGCCTGCGGCGAAACGACTGGTACGCGCGCGGTGACCGGCGGCCTGCTGGGCGCGGGCGCGGGTGCGGGTGTGTCGGCACTGACCGGCGGGCGGCCGGCGACGGGCGCGGCGATCGGCGGCGGCGTCGGGGCTCTGGGCGGGGTGCTGACGCGGTAAAATCGCTGCTCCGGCGGCAGGGTCGCGACTGGTGCGTGGCACTGCCCAGGATACCCCCCAAAGCGTGGGATACCCCGAAGCGGGCGGCTTCGCTCAGTTGTAGCCGTAGAAGCCGCTGCTGTTGGTGACGGGGCCGTTGTTCGGGCCGTAGAACGTGCCAGTGGTGGAGACACCCGGCACCGCGTTGGTGCCCCGCGCGTCTTCCGGCAGGGCGGGTGCCGACGGGCCGGGCCGTCCGCCCGGACCGGTGATGCCCCAGGCCTGCGGCCCGCCCGAGCAGGCGGCGAGGGAGAGCTGGAAAGCCAGCAGAAGGATCCAACGCATGGCGTGGACTGTGGCCCAGCGCGGGGGCGCTGTCCATGATGGGATGGTGACGGAGGGTTACTCCGCTGCCTTGCGGGCGCGCATCACGGTTTCCGTATGCTCCCCGAGGCGCGGCGCCGAGGTGCGAACCCCGCCGGGGGTGGCCGACAGCTTGACCGGAACGCCCATGGTGCGGAACGCGCCGGTGACGGGGTGGCGGGTCTCGACCACCATCTCGCGCGCCAGGATCTGCGGGTCGGTGAACACCTGGTCATAGGAGAGGACCGGGCCGGCGGGGATGCCAAGCCGTTCCAGCGCCGCGAGCCAGTGTGCCGATGGCCGGGTGCGGAACCGCTCGGCGAGCAGCGTGACCAGTGCGTCGTTGTTCCGGACCCTCTCGGCGTTGGTCCGGAAGCGGGGGTCGTCAACCAGGTCCGGCACCTCCAGCAGGGCGCAGAGTTGGGTGAAGAAGTGCTGCTGCGAGGCGCCGACCGTGATGAACCCGTCCGCGGTCTGAAAGCACTGATAGGGCGAGCTGCCGCGATGTGCCTGGCCGATCCGCTCAGGCCGCGTACCGGTGGCGAAATAGTGGGCGGATTCATAGACGGCGAGCGAAGTCGCGGCCTCCAGCAAGGAGGTCTCGACCCGCTGGCCTTCGCCGGTGCGGTGGCGTGCCTCGATGGCGGCGAGGACGCCGAAGGCGAGGAACATGCCGGCGGTGACGTCGGAGATGGCGATGGGCAGGCGGTGCGGCGGGCCGTCGGCGGGGCCGTTGGTGCTCATCAACCCCGACATCGCCTGGGTGATCAGGTCGAAGCCGCCGCGGCTGCTGTACGGCCCGGTCTGGCCGAAGCCGGAGATCGAGGCGAGGATCAGCCGCGGGTTGCGCGCATGCAGCACGTCCCAACCCAGGCCCAGGCGGTCGAGCACGCCGGGCCGGTAGTTCTCGATCAGCACGTCGGCACGGGCAACGAGGGCGAGCAGCGCGTCCCGGTCAGCCGGCTGCTTGAGGTCGAGTACGGCGGAGCGCTTGTTGCGGTTCCAGGTCATGAACGGCGCGCTCTCGCCGTTGACGAAGGGCGGCATGGCGCGGGCGGAATCGCCCTTCGGCGGCTCGATCTTGATCACGTCGGCGCCGTGGTCGGCCAGCATCATGGCACAGTAGGGGCCGGAGAGATGGCTGGTCAGGTCGAGGACCAGGAGGTGGTCGAGGGCACCTGGCATGGTGGGCCTTCCGGGCTGGGGTGGTATCTGCTCGGGATGATGGCATAGCCGGCGTGGGGTGTCAGGGGCGGGGTCGCCCGCGGTCAGGCAATCATCCTGCGGGTTCGCCACACCGCCCTGCGACTACGGGGTCGGCGCATCCCGCCGCCGCAGCCCCTCCTGCTTCAGCTCGGCCCACAGGGCCGTGGGGATCGGATGGCGGAAGGCGGCAACATTCTGCATTACGTGTTCGGGCGCGAGACCGCCCGGGATTACCGC
>DASQVN010000744.1:0-4469 GCA_035640755.1 Rhodopila sp. | reverse complement strand
TCATCAGGTTTCCTCCGTTGCACGGGGCAGGTTACCCAGCTCCCTCTCGACGGCAAGCCGCCGGCCGTTCAAGCCGGGTGCCTAGATCAATCCAGCTGGGCCTGTCGCGATGGAAGTCGGCGTTTTTGAACCCAAGCACCGTCTGAGCGCATTGCTCGACGAGGTCGAGCGGGGTGGCGAGATCGTCATCACGCGCCACGGCCGCCCGGTCGCTCGTCGGGTGCCCGTTGCTGGCGCCAACCGCGTTGAAGAACGCCGTGCCGCACTCGCCCGCATTCGCGCCCGCGCCGCTGCCCGGCCGCGGGGTCCCTTTGACTGGGCGGAGTGGAAGGCGCTGTGCGACGACGGGCGTCCGTGACCCTGGTTCTCGACAGTTCGGTGCCCCTCGCCGGGCCCTTGCCGATGAGGTGACCCAAGCGGTGGAGGAGGTGTTCGAGCTCGCCACGCTGGACCAGGAGCTACGCGCGGCGGCGGAGAGCTGCCGCGTGCGGCTGCTGGGGTTGTGAGGCGTCCAACGGTCGACACGGACAGCCTCAGGCTCGGCGGGTGACGAGCACGATGCCGCTGGCCCAGGCGAGTGGGACGACGGCATGGCCCGACAGGGCGTTCAGCGCCTCGAGCAGCTTTGGCACCCGCGCAGCGTGGCCCTCGGGCCAGTTGGGCTGGGGCAGCAGGTCGTCGCCGATCCATACGCCGCCGGGGCGCAGCAGGGCGAGCGAGGCTTCCAGCATCTCGTACTTGCCGGCCCATGTGTCGGCGAACACGAGATCGGCCGTGTTGGGCACGGCCCCTGCCAGCCAGGCGCGTGCGTCGGCGCAGATGATCTCCAGCCGCTGGTCGCCGCCGAGTTCGTCTCGTGCGATGGCTTGGGCGGCTGGGTCGTTGTCGATGGTGATGAGCCGGGCGTGCTGGTCCATGCCGTCAAGCAGCCAGGCGGTGCCGGCGCCGGTTCCGGTGCCAAGCTCGACGAGCCAACCGCCGGGACGCATGGCGGCGAGCGCGCGCAGGAGTGCGCCGGTGCGCACGTCGCAGGCAGCATCAAACCCGAGGTGGGCGGTACGCTGCAGAATGCGGGCGAGCGCGGGCGGTGGACGGGTGGCGGCATCGTTCATGCCGCCAGTGTTGCGCAGGCCTTGGCCGTGCGCCAGGGGTACAATCG
Source organism: Rhodopila sp. (assembly GCA_035640755.1). Taxonomy (GTDB): domain Bacteria; phylum Pseudomonadota; class Alphaproteobacteria; order Acetobacterales; family Acetobacteraceae; genus Rhodopila. The sequence continues at coordinate 3,310 of DASQVN010000744.1, read as the reverse complement.
CCTGTCGCCCACGCCCGGGCTGGTGACGGCAGATGTTGCGCTGCAGCATCCGCGCCGTGCGTGCATGGACACACCGTCCGGCGATGCCCAGAATGCAGCGCACGAAGCTACGGAGACGCGAACAGCATGCCACGCCGGATTGCCATGCACGATGCCCTGCACGCCTTGTTCCATCCGCGCGCGGTGGCGGTGATCGGTGCCTCGGACGACGCGACCAAGCATGGCTACATCGTGCTGACCAATGTGCGGAACACCGGGTTCCGGGGCGGGGTGTATGGGATCAGCCGGCGAGTGAAGGATGTGGACGGGATTTTGTGCTTTCCCGACATCGCTTCAGTGCCCGAACCGGTCGATGCGGCGTTCCTGGCAATTCCGGCACAGGCGGCGGTGCAGGCGGTGCGGGATTGCGCGCGGGCCGGGCTGAAGGCGGCGATCGTCGGATCGGCGGGTTATGCGGAAAGCCTGGATGCGGCGGGCGCGGAGCGGCAGCAGGAATTGCAGCGGATCGCGCGGGAGGAGGGCATCCGCATCGTCGGGCCGAACTGCAATGGTATCTACAATGCGCACTGCCCGGTCTCGATCGGGTTCAATACGTCGCATGCCAAGCGGCAGGCGGCCGGCGGGGTTTCGATCTTCTCGCACAGCGGGGCGCTGTTCGATGCCATGGCGGGGCGGCTGGCGATGCTCGGAGGCGGGCTGTCGCTGTTCGCCTCGGCCGGGAACGAGGCCGATCTGTCGGTGCTGGACTATATGGAATACGGGATCAGCCATGAGCCGACCCGGGTGATCGCGCTGCTGATCGACAGCCTGGATGACGGCGCGCGGTTCCGGCGGCTGGCACTGGCGGCGCATGCGGCGGGCAAGCCTGTGGTGGCGCTGAAGATCGGCGGGTCGGAAGCCGGTGCGGCGGCGGCGGTGGCGCATTCCTCGCGCCTGGCGGGGGATGATGCGGCGTACCGGGCGCTGTTCGCGTCCTGCGGGGTGGCGGTGGCCTCGACGCTGGAGGGGCTGATGACGGCGGCGGTGCTGCTGGACAGGTACGGGCGGCGGCCGGGGAAGCTCGGGTCGCTGTCGACCTCCGGCGCGGGGGCGTCGCTGATCGCGGACCGGTGCGCGGCGCTGGGGGTGCCGTTGGCGGCGCTGTCGGAGGAGACGTATCGGGCGATCGACGCACACAAGGTGTTCTCGCGCATTGGCAATCCGCTGGACATGGGGATCTTCGGCGGGATGCGGCGTTCGGGCGAGGTGCCGACGCTGCTGATGCGCGACCCCGAGGTGTCGGTGGTGCTGGGCCTGGTGCACGCGATGAACCCGTGGCAGGGCGATCCGTACCGGGCGGCGATGGCGGCGGCGCGGGAGGCGACGGGCAAGCCGCTGCTGCTGGTAACCCCCGGCGGGCTGCCCGCGGCAGAGCGGCAGACCTATCTGGACCGCGGCATCGATGTGTTCACCGAGACGGATATTTTGCTGGAGGGGATCCGGGCGCTGCTGACACCGCCGCCGGACGCGGCCGCCCCGGACTCGGTGGGCGATGAGGCCCCTGCCCCGGCCCGCGCACTGCCGGCCCCCATACTGCCGGCCCCCGCACTGCCAGCTAAGCCGTTGACGGAGCCGGAGAGCTTGCGGCTTCTGGCCGGGTTCGGGGTGCCTGTGGCGCCAACGGTTGAATGCGGATCGGCGGCGGAGGCGGCTGCGGCGGCGGTTCGGCTGGGCTATCCGGTGGTGCTGAAGGGCGTGGTGGAAGGCGTGGCGCACAAGAGCGACCTCGGGCTGGTGCATGTCGGACTCGGCGATGCGGATGCCGTCACTCGCGCCTATGCGGCGACGGGGTGCGATCGGGTGATCGTGCAGGCGATGGTCCGTGGCGAGTTGGAAGCGATTGCCGGGGTCAGCCGATCGGAGGGGGTTGGGTTGGTGTTGCTGGCGGGATTGGGCGGGGTCTTCGCGGAGGCGTTGCGGGATGTGACGACGATCGCCCTGCCCTGCAGCCGAACCGCGGTCGAGGCGAAGGTGCGCGAGAGCAGCCTGGGGCGGGTGCTGGGGAGCCCGCGCTGGCAGCATCCTGGGGCTCGGCCGGCGTTCGTCGATGTGCTGATGGGGCTGCAGGCGGCCGCCCTGGCGCTGGGCGAGAGGCTGCAGGCGATCGACATCAACCCAGTGATCCTTGGCCCGTTCGGAGCGGTGGCGGTGGATGCGCTGGTGGTGCCGCGGTCATGAGCGGGCGGTTTACGGTCACCTATCACGTGCGGGCCGCGGCCTCGGAGATCGAGGCGCGGGCGCAGGCGATCGCGGTCGAACAAAGCGTGGAGATGCCGCTGGCCGCGATCGATGATGACTCGGTTCTGACGGATATTGTCGGGGCGGTGGAGGGGATCGAGGACCTCGGCGAGGGCCTTTTTGCGGTGCGCATCGGGCTGGCGGCGGCGACGGTGGGGACGGATGCCGGGCAGCTCCTCAACATGGTGTTCGGCAATACCTCCTTGCATGAGGACGTGGTGCTGGCCGATGTGGCGGTGCCCCCTGCCCTGGTTTCGTGCTTCGGCGGGCCGTGGCATGGAACTGCCGGCCTGCGCGAGCGGCTGGGGGTGGGTCGGCGGGCGCTGACCGGGTCGGCGCTGAAGCCGCAAGGGCTGGCCCCGGAGCGGCTCGCCGGACTGGCGGAGCGGCTGGCGCGGGGCGGGCTGGATTTCATCAAGGACGATCACGGGCTGGCAGACCAGGCCTATGCGCCGTTCGCGCAGCGTGTGCCGGCCTGCGCAGCGGCGGTGGCGCGCGGCGCACGATCGTCGGGGCATCCGACGCGGTACGTGCCGAGCGTCACGGGCAACCTGGAGCAGATGCAGGCGCAGATCCGGCTGGCGCGGGATGTGGGGGTGGATACGGTGATGATCGCGCCGATGGTGGCGGGGTTCCCGGCGATGCAGGCGGTAGTGGCGGACTCGCCGGACATGGCGTTCCTGGCCCATCCCAGCCTGGGCGGGGCGGCGCGGATCGCGCCCGACCTGCTGATCGGCTCGCTGTTCCGGCTGCTGGGGGCGGATGCGGTGATCTTTCCGAACTACGGCGGGCGGTTTGGCTACTCGGCCGAGACGTGCCGGCGGCTGGCGGCGCGGGCGCGGTCGTCGGGCGACGGGATGAAGGCGGCACTGCCGGTGCCGGCCGGCGGGATGACGCTGGACCGGACGGGAGAGATTCTTGATTTCTATGGGCTGGATACGATGTTGCTGATCGGCGGCAGCCTGCTGATGGCGCGCGAGAACATTACGGCGGAAACCGCGCGGTTTGTGCGCGCCGTGGCGGATCATTTTCA
>DASQVN010000743.1:0-7916 GCA_035640755.1 Rhodopila sp. | reverse complement strand
TCGCCGCCGAAATCGCCCGAGCCTGTGAAGCACATGACCGCTACCTGGCCGAATATGGCCGCCTGGGTGACGCTATCCGCAATGCCGAATAACCCGCGCTGGCTCGACCTGGTGCGCCATCATGTTCGTGGGTTCCGCGCTCCCTATCTGCTGGTCCTGCAGCACCACGACATCCCCGCATCGACACGCCTCGTCGCGCCTGTCACGCCACCGCTCCCTGGTGATGCCGACGTGCTGGCTCCCATCGTCCGGATCAGCGGGCAGGAGCATCGTGTCCGTCTGCTCGATATCAGCGCCGTGCCGCTTCGATACCTTAGTGAGACCGTAGAAACCGTCGCCGATGCAGCCGATGCCATCCTCGGCGGCCTGGATATCATCCTCCACGGGTACCCCGCGGGCCGGGCTCGACGATAGATGCCGCTCCCCGCTACACACGCTCCGGAAACAGGTCCCGCAACGCAGCCCCCGTGGCGGCGCAGCGCCCCCGTTCGGTGATCAGCCCCGTCACCAGCCGCGCTGGGGTTACGTCGAATGCCGGGTTCGCCGCCGCACTGCCCTCCGAGACGACGCGCATCGTCGCCACCGACCCGTCAGCCAGCCGGCCCGTCATATCGGTCACCTCGGCTGCCGACCGTTCCTCGATCGGGATTTCGGCGACGCCGTCCTTCACGCCCCAGTCGATGGTCGAGGACGGCAGCGCGACCCAGAACGGCACGCCATTGTCCCTCGCCGCCAGCGCCTTCAGGTAGGTGCCGATCTTGTTGGCCGCGTCCCCGGTGCGGGACACCCGGTCGGCACCGACAATCACCACGTCCACCTGGCCGCGCTGCATGTAATGCCCGCCGGCATTGTCGGCGATCACGGTGTGCGGCACGCCGTGCTTGCCTAGTTCCCACGCCGTCAGCGCCGCCCCCTGATTGCGCGGGCGCGTCTCGTCCACCCACACATGCAGGTCGATCCCGGCATTGTGCGCGGCATAGATCGGCGCCAGCGCCGTGCCCCAATCCACGGTCGCCAGCCAGCCGGCGTTGCAATGCGTCAGTACATTCACCGTCCGGCCCGAGCGTGCGGCCGCCTCAATCAGCGGCCGGCCGTGCCGGCCGATCGCCTCGTTCTGGCGCACATCCTCCTCAGCGATCAGCGCCGCCTCGGCATAGGCCACCGCAACGCGTTCGGCCGGCGTCGTGTTGCGCAGGCGCGTCAGCATCCGCTCCAGCGCCCAGCGCAGATTCACCGCCGTCGGGCGCGTCGCGTTCAGCAGTGCGGCACTCCGTTCCAGCGCGTCGGTCGAGGTATCGGCGCGCAGCGCCAGGCACAGCGAATACGCCGCCAGCGCACCGATCAGCGGCGCGCCCCGCGCCTGCATCGACCGGATGGCATGCGCGCCCTCCTCCAGCGTGGTCAGGCGCAGAATCTCGAACGACCACGGCAGCTGCGTCTGGTCGATGATATGGACCGACCATCCGTCATCGGGGTCGACCCAGATGCTGCGATAGGCAACGCCATTGATTTTCATCGTGCCGAGACCCTCTGATGCAGCACGCAGACCAAGGTGAACAGGCGCCGGGCGGTGTCGAAGTCGATATCGATCTTGCCGGACAGGCGCTGGGTCATCAGTTCGGCACCCTCATTGTGCAGACCACGCCGCCCCATGTCGATCGCCTGGATGCGCGACTCGCGTCCCTCCTGCACCGCCAGGATATGGCTGTCGACCAGCATCTGGTAATCCTTCATCAGCCGACGGAACGGGCCGAGTGCCAGGCCGATGGCGGTCAGCGGGGCGCCGCCGGTGTCGCGTATGTCGAATACCAGCCGTCCCTCCTGGATCGACAGATGCAACGCATATGGGCCGGCCTGGTTTGTGCCGATCAGCGGCTGGAAATGGTTCGCCGCCGCCAGGTCAGACACTGCCTGCTCCCGGTCGGCTTCGATGAACGGCGAGAGGTTGGAAGGCATCTCGCCATCCAGGATCACGCGATCCAGACGCGATGCACCGACAGCAGTCCCGGTCGTCATCCGGCGCGTTCCGTGTCGCACGTGGCGACCAGGACAGACATGACGGACCGGTCGGGTCGCCAGCGAGAATTGATCATGAAACGCGTCCTTCCGGCCGTGGCCACCGCATCGCGGTGTCACACAATCGGCACAGGATAAGCCTTGCTGCGCCGCAACGCCATATTGGTTAGCATCATCCGAGGACGCGAAGGAAAGGCTCCTGCGCATGGCACATATTCTGGTCATCAACCCGAACGCATCCGAAACCTGCTCCGCCGGCATTTCCGCCGCGCTCGACCGTTTCCGGTTCCCCGACGGACCGATCCTGGAGGTGGCCACCCTGCACGAAGGCCCGCCCGCCATCTACTCCTGGCGCGACTGGCACGCCGTCGTGGAACCGATGTGCCGCCTGATCCAGCGTGAGCCGGCCGACGCCTACATTATCGCCTGCGCCTCCGATCCGGGCATCGAGGCTGCCCGCTCCGTCACCCCGCGCCCGGTCTTCGGTATCTTCCGCTCCGCCGTCGCCGCCGCGGCCGCGCGCGCCGAGCGCTTCGGCATCATCGCCCTGGTGGATTCCTCGCTTGCCCGCCACCGGGCGGCGTTGCGCGCCATGGGCCTGCTTGATCGCCTGGCCGCCGAAATTCCGCTGAACGTGGCGATGGAGACGCTGCTCGACCCCAGCGCCGCCCGGCACGCGCTGATCGCGGCGGGCATGCAGCTCCGCGACGCCGGCGCCGAAACGATCATCCTCGGCTGCACCGGCATGGCACACCATCGAACCGCCGTACAGGCCGAAACCGGCCTACCGGTGATCGAGCCCGCCCAGGCAGCAGCCGCCCTGGCGATCGCCGCCGTCCTCGGAGAAGCCGACTGAACGTTGATTATTTCGCGCGCAGCCGCCACGCCAACCCTGCGCGCCTTGATTATTCGGCGCGCAGCCGCCACGCCAACCCTGCGCGCTTTGATTATTCGGCGCGCAGCCGCCACGCCAACCCTGCGCGCTATCCGACCTTCACATCCTTCCAGAAGCCGACGCGGCCGCCGACCGCCTGCATCTTCGGCTGCGGGCTTTCATAGATCCAGGCGTTGCGCTCATGCCGCTCGCCATCCAGCACGACGTCGTAAAACTGCACCCCGTGGGGACAGGCGCGGTCCGCGTCCGTCTTCGGCGCCTTCTGCAGCCAGTCCAGCCGGGTCGCCTCGGCCGGGAAGTAGCGGTAGCCGCCGGCTTCCACGATGTCGTCGCTCTCTGCGAGTACGCGGTCGTTCAGGGTCGCCTTCATCTCAAGTCCCTCCTGAGGCGCATATAGTGCGTGATGACCGGAAGCGGAATCGTCGGAGGCCCGAATCAGGCACCTGAATCACGCACTTGAACAATGTCTGGCCATGGCTACGGATGTGACCAGCGCAGGAAGGTCATCGACAGATAGGCGCCGATCCACGACCCGGCCGCGGCAAACGCCACATAGAGCCAGTTCTGCGTATAGCTGATGATGGCAAAGGACGACAGCAGATACCAGGCGCTGCTCCAGTTCGCCGCGGAGATCCGCCGCCGCGCAGCAACCGAGGCCGAGAACATCACGTACACCGCGTCGGTCGCCGCGGTGGCCAGCACGACCCCGGCCGCCGTCAGCGGGTCGATCGCCGCGATCATCACAAGGCTTCCCGGATCAGCCTGAACGCGTGCCGCACCGTGGCCGCGCGGATTGCGGCACGGTCCCCCGGAAACACGTGCCATTCGGCCACCGTCGGACGCCCCGCACACGCCAGCCCGAGCCACACCAGCCCCACCGGCTTCTCCACGCTCCCCCCACTCGGGCCGGCCACACCGGTGACCGACACGGCGAGCTGCGCAGCGGAATTCCGCAGTGCGCCCTCGGCCATCGCCCGCGCCACCGGCTCGCTGACCGCGCCGTGCGCCGCGATCAGTTCGAACGGCACACCAAGCATCCGGTGCTTGGCGTCGTTGGAGTAGGTGACGAAACCCCGGTCCACCACGTCCGAGGAGCCGGCGATCGCGGTCAGCGCTGCCGCGATCAGCCCGCCGGTACAGCTCTCGGCCGTCGCCAGCATCACGCCCTTGGCCCTGCAGGCGGCCAGCAGGGATTCGGCCTCAGTCAGCGTCGAGTCAGGCAGCATGATCAGGCCCCGTTTGCCGGTGTGCCCGCAGCGTGGCCGCGCCAGCGGGACCTGTCCAGCGGGCTGGTTGCGACGGCGATTCACCGCGCCGGCGATACCGCCTCGGCGGATCGGGGTCTATGTCCTGCGCGCCCGCAGCCGCTCGATCACCCCGCGCACCATGCGCGCCGGCTCCTCGGACTGGTAGGCACGGTGAATGCAGCGGATGCCGGCCTCGATCGCATCGTTCACCGGCATGGCCTCCCATTCGCGGATCAGATCCTTCTGCAGCCGGATGGCCTTCGGCCCGGACTCGACAATGGCGGCAACCCAGCGTTCCAGCGCGGAATCCAGTTCGGTGGCGGGGACGACGCGCTCCACCAGCCCCCATTCCAGCGCGGTCCGCGCATCGATGTTCTCGCCGGTGTAGAGCAGCAGCTTGGTCCGTCCCCAGCCGATGAGCTGCGGCAGGAGCGCCGCCTCGACGACCGAGGGCAGGCCGATCCTCACCTCCGGCATGCCGAACTCGGCGTTGTCGCTGGCGATGTGCATGTCGCACGCCGCCATCAGCTCCAGCCCCGCGCCCAGGCAGAACCCATTGACGCGGGCGATCACCGGCACCGGCAGGTCGCGCAGCGCCTTGCAGGCCTGATGGATCAGCGTCAGGAAGTCGCGCGCCTTCGGCGGATCGAGCGCCGCGAGCTCATGCAGGTTGGCGCCGCCCATGAACGCCCGGCCACCTTCCCCGGTGACGATCAGCACCCGCAGCGCCGGGTCGTCGCCCAGCCGCTGCACCGCGTTGACGAACGCATCGAGTTGCGCCCGCCCCAGGCAGTTCAGCCGAGCCGGGTTGTTGATCGCGACCGTGGCAACGTTCCCGTTCTCACCTCGCTGCTGGACCCGTACGCGGACGCATTCGTCGATCATGAAGGTGCCCTTTCATTCCAGCCGATCGGCCCGCGGAAGGGCCGCATATCGGGATAGGTGCTGACGCCCCAGGCGCCATCGACCAACAGGCTGGCGCCGTTGACATAGCTCGCGTCGTCGCTCGCCAGATACAGTGCCGGCGCCGCGATTTCCTCGGGCTGCGCGGGCCGGCCCATGGGGATGCGCGCCAGGAAGGCGGCGAGTGCGTCTGGGTTGTCGAAATGCCGGCGGGTCAGCGGTGTCTGCACGAGGCCGGGCAGAATGGCGTTCACCCGGATGCCGAATGGCGCGAATTCCAGCGCGCCGTTCTGGCTCAGCCGCTCCACTCCGGCCTTGGCTGCGACATAGGCTGAGCCGGCATGCATCGGCACGTGTGCGTTGAGGGAGGCAATGTTGACGATGCTGCCGCGCCCCTGGCGCATCATCTGCCGCCCCTGGTGCTTCATGCCCAGGAACACGCCCTTCAGGCACAGATCGACGGTGAAGTCCCAGTCCGCTTCCGCCAAATCGACGAGATAGCCGGGCCGCGACCCGCCCGCGACGTTGAACGCCGCAGCCACCGCGCCGAAGCGGGAGACGGCGGTTCGTACCAGTTCCTCGGACGATGCTTCCCGCGTCACATCCCCCTCGATTCCAACGAACCGCTCATGTGCCAGCGGGATCGGCTTCAGGTCCGACCCGACGACGGATGCCCCTTCGTCGAGCAGCCGCCGCGCAATCGCCAGCCCAATTCCCGACGCCGCCCCCGTCACGACCGCGGTCTTGCCAACAAACCGTTGTGTGCTGCCGTCCATGGGTCTCCTCCCAGTAGCGGGGTCTGGGGCCAATGGCCCCAGCGGGGTGCAGGGGCAGCGCCCCTGCCCTTTCCCGCTCCGTTAAGCCTTTAGCAACCTTTCAATGGTTCCGTGCCCCCGTTGCAGAGCGGAGCGTGCATGGAACTCTCGGTCGGGATCAAGGTCGCTGCCCGCGGCCTCGAATGGGACGTGACCGAGGTTGAACCGTTGGGCGCCCAGCACCGCGTGCGCCTGCGCTGCCAGGCGGGCGATCTGGCCGGCCTGGAATGGGACGTGCTGCACCCGCTGGAGCCGCTGCAGCCGCTGCGCACGACACCTGACCCTACGGATGTCGTTCCGCTGGCCGACTGGCGCCGCTATCACACCGCCCGCCTGCTGGAGCAGATTCCCGGCCTCCCCGCCCCGGCCGGGCGCCTGACCCTCGAATCCTGGCAGAAGGTGCCGCTGCTGCGCGCCCTCGACATGACGCGCCCCCGCCTGCTGCTGGCCGACGGCGTGGGCCTCGGCAAGACCGTGCAGGCCGGCCTGATCGCTGCCGAACTGGTCACCCGCCGCCGCGCCCACCGCATCCTGGTCGTCACCCCGCCCGGCCCCTTGCTGCGGCAATGGGAGCAGGAGATGCGCCAGCGCTTCGGTCTCCGCTTCACCACGATCGCCGATGCGGCCGAATTGCGCGCCCGCCGCCGCGGCCTGGAGGCCGGCGCCAACCCCTTCCAGGCCACCGCGCTGTGCCTGACCTCGCTCGACTTCGCCAAGCAGGACCACGTGCTGAAGGAACTGGAGCGGGTTGCCTGGGACCTGGTGATCATCGACGAGGCACATCACTGCATCGCCGAGGAAACGCCGAGCCAGCGCCGCACCCTGGCCGAGGTGCTGGCGGCGAAGTCCGACGGGTTGCTGCTGCTGACCGCCACCCCGCATGACGGCCACGACGCGCATTTCGCCTCGCTGATGGCGCTGCTCGACCCGAGCCTGGTGAATGCCGCCGGGAAGCTGGTCGGCACGAGCTACCGCCGCCATGTCGTGCGCCGCCTGAAGTCGCACATCCGCGACGCCAGGACGGGCGCACCGGTGTTCCGCGAGCGGAGCGTCATCCCGGTCAAGGTCGATGCCTCGACATCCGCGCCGGTGCGGGCCTTCCACCGCGCGCTGTCCGACCTGGTCGCGCCACGCCTGCGCCGCACCGGCCGGCACGCCGACCTGACCGACGCGCTTGCGTTCGTCAGCCTGCTGAAGCGGTCGATGTCCACCATCGCCGCCTGCGTCGCCACCCTGCGCGTGGTGGCCGAACGCTACGCCGAAACCGATACCGGGGTCGCCCGCCGCGAGCGGCGCCGCGCCCTGCGTGCCTACCGCAAGCGCGTCGCCCGGTTCGGCGTGCCGGATGCCACGTCCGAAGACGAGATCGCCGAACTGGAAGCCGAGGAAATGGCTTCCCGGCTCAGCGGCGCCGGCACCCTGGCCGAACTGCAGGCGCTGATCGCCCTCGGCGAGGCAGCCGCCGCGCACGACCCCAAGCTGGCGGCGCTGACGCTGGAAATCCGTCTGATCCGCCTGCAGGAGCCCAACGCCAACATCCTCGTCTATACGGAATACGCCGAGAGCCAGCGCGCTGCCGTCACCGCCCTGGCCGAGGTCGGCAGCACCGTGCTGACCATCGGCGGCAGCGACACCGAAGCCGACCGCACCCGCGCCGCCGAACGCTGCGCCACCGAGGACGGGATCATCCTGGTCAGCACCGATTCACTGGCCGAGGGCCTGAACCTCCACGCCCGCTGCCATCACCTGATCCATCTCGACCTGCCGTACAACCCGAACCGGCTGGAACAGCGCAACGGCCGCATCGACCGCTACGGCCAGCGCCAGGACCCGCAAATCCGCTACCTGTATCTCGCCGACACGTTCGAGGAACGCCTGCTGCTGCGCCTGATCGCCAAGTACGAGAAGGCCCGCGCCTGCCTCTCCTTCATGCCCAACACGCTGGCGCTCACCGCCGACCCCGGCAGCCTGCACGAGCCGCTGTTCGAGGGCGACCTGTTCCGCAACACCCCGCGCCTGATCCACTCTCTCGATCTGATC
>DASQVN010000742.1:0-6211 GCA_035640755.1 Rhodopila sp. | reverse complement strand
TCTCGATCAGGCGGCTGGCCCGCTGCTCCCAGGTGATCGGCGCATAGACTGGCTGCTTCAGGGCCGAGCGGGCGCGGATGGCGGCGAGGGTGTCGCGGCAGGCGGCGGGGTCGGTGACGACGTGGATGCAGCTTCGCATGTAGCGGGCCTGGGGAATGGCGGTCGAGACCATTTCCAGCCCGGCGTTGAGGCAATGGTAGAAGCGCAGCGGGTCGATGTAGCGGGTCAGCGGGTCGTCGGCCCGGTAGGGGGCGACGCTGATGCGGTAGCGGCGCAGGATCCCGGGCAGTTCGTCCATGGTGTAGGCGCCATGGTACTGCACATTGGGATGGGTCTCGGTCAGGCGGCGGATATGGGCTTGCGTCGTCGTGTCGCCTGGGCGGGTCCAGCCATGCAGGTGGAAGCGCAGCTCCGGGGATGCGGCGGCGAGGTCGGCGAGGAAGCTGAAATCGAGCCGTTCGTCGAAGCTGGCGATCACCAGGATGTCGTCCCAGCTCGCCTGCGAGAGATCGAGCGGGCCGAGGTGGGAGGCATTGCCGAGATGCTGCGAGCGGGGAAACAGCTCGGTCAGCGAGGGGGCGGCATGGACGACGGCATCGGAGGTGCGGCAGAGGGCGGCGACGATGCGCCCCTCCCGCCAGCGCTTCAGGCCGGTGTTGTGGTAGCGCAGGTCGTCGTGCAGGTCGAAGCACCAGACACTGGGCGGGGCGATGGCGCGCAGTGCGAGGCCGAACGCGGGGAAATAGGTGTTGGTGCTGTCGAGGAAGACGTTGACGCGGTCGTGCCGCGGCACGGCACGGATGAAGCGCAGCAGGGCGGGGATGGAGATCTCGCGTTCCGGATCGTCGCTGCGTGGGCCGCTGATCAGCGGGGTGCGGCGCAGCCAGATGCTGTATGCCTCGGTCCGCTGGCGCAGCGCCTGGACCAGCGGCAGGCGGAAATCATGCCGCGGGTCGCGGCAGGTGAGCACGAAGAAGCGATAGCGCTCGGGCGTGAGATCAGGCGGCACGCAGGCGTCCCCGTCTGATGCTGTCATAATAGGTCCGCAGATGGCGGAGCGACGGCGGGCTCAGGATGGCGGCGATGGGCACGGCGACCGCCCACAGGCCGAGGTCACGCCAGAACAGGCCGACGGCGAGCGCGGCCCACCACAGGGCCGACAGCCCGTAGTCGGGCGAGCCGACCACGCGGGCAACCGAGCGGTGGATCACCGGGTAGCTGAGCAGCGCCACGGCCTCGGCGTAGCCGTAGCCGATCAGGCCGAAGCGGGCGACCAGGACCCAGGCGGCACCGGCGAACAGCACGATGTGCACGATGTGGAACCAGGAAACGTCCCAGTTCCGGCGCAGCACATACAGGATCGAGGAATGCATGTTGAACTGCGCGTTGGTCAGGTAGCTGAGGGCGAGGAACGGGTAGACGGTCATCACCGGTTCCCACCGCTTGCCGAACACCAGTGAGAGCAGGAAGCCGCCGAACCAGCTGAAGCCGATCAGCACGGGGCCGAGGGCGAGGGTCTGCAGGCGCATGCCGTCGGTCGCGGCAAGGACGAGCTTGGCCGGCTGGTCCTGCACCTTGGCGAGCACCGCGACCGACAGGCGGTAGGCAACCGTCTTGGTGAAGGAGAGAAGTTCCAGCATGCGGATGGCGAGGCCGATCTGGCCCACCGCCTCGGCCGGCAGGAAGTGGCCGGCGATGACCGGGTTGACCAGGCCGCGCAACTGCCACAGCCAGTCGGAGGCAGCGTAGCCAAAGGTGTAGGCGAGCATGGAGCGCACGGTGGGGCCGTGCCAGGCGAGGCGGGGGCGGTAGCGTGCCGCGACGTGGAACGCGATGCACATGACAAGCTGCTGCAGGATGTAGCCGGTGACCAGCGACCAGACACCGAGGCCGAGCAACACCAGCGGCAGCGCGGTGGCATAGTAGAGCACCTGTCCGGCGGTCTCGATCATCGCGACGTTGCGGAAGTCGAGCGCACGTTCGAGCTTCGCGCCGGCGGTCACCGAGAGGGTCTGCAGCACCACCGCCAGCATCAGCACGGAGAGCAGCCGGCCCAGGCCGGGCATGGGGATCCATGTGGTGATCAGGCCCATGCCGCCCTCGATGACCACGAACAGCAGGGCGGCCGAGACCAGCAGCACGGTGCTGGCGATGTGATAGGTGCGGTCCGAGGGGATTTCGGGCGTGCGCACGAGCCAGACGCCGATGCCGGCCTGCCCGACATTCTGCGCATACATACAGATGCCGAGCGCGGCGACGTAGGGGCCGTAGGCGGCGGGGCCGATGATGCGGGTGATCACCAGCAGGCCGATCAGGCTCAGGCCCACGGAGACGAGCTGGCGCGCCATCAGCATAGCGCCGCCTTCGAACACCTTGCCGCGGAGGCCGATGGGCGGCTTGTCGGGCAGGGCGGTGGCGTCAGATGGCATGGACGAGGCCGCCAGCACGGAACGGTGCCGGCTCCGGGAATGGAAATATCCGGATGGAAAGGAGCCGGACTGGAAGGATCGAAACTGGGACGATCAGGTACATGTCGGGCGGGATATGTCGGCGCCGACGCCCTGCGGGCAAGGGAGGATCGCCGAGTCGCCGTCGGTTCCTGTTCAAAGCCCGGTTAGGGCGATGCGTTGCGGCGCGGGTCGGTGCGGTCCGGCAACCAGGGTGGCGCGGTTTCACGTTCAGCAAGCGATGGGGCCTTGCCCTGCGGTTTGCGGGAGCGAGGATGTTTGCCAATGCTCCAGGTCCCATCGCATGCCGAACATGCGACCAGCGAGCTCGCTTGGCATGCAATGGCGGGTCACGTACTCTTGCGGCTTGTCAACGAACTTGCGAAGCAAGATGAACAATTGGCCAGTTGCATGGATTGTGGGGTCGGGCCAACCTATTTGGCTGGTACTGAAATGACCTCGGACAAGATCCCGGCTGGTGCGAAGATTCGCGTTGTAGGTGATGTTCACGGCGACGCCGTCGGCTTCCGCTACGCCACGGCGACTGACCGGTTCATCGTCCAGCTTGGGGATCTGGGCGATCACGGACCTGACAGTGCGGCTACGCTACGCATGATGTTCGACCTGGTGGAGGCCGGCCGCGGCCTGTTCATCCTGGGCAACCATGACCTGAAGCTGGGGCGGGCGCTGAATGGGGACGCGGTGCGGATCGAGCCGATCGTGCAGGCCACCATCGACCAACTCGACCATGCCACGAAAGACCGTGCTCGGCGGCTGATCGCGCAGGCGCCGGCGTGGCTGCGGCACGGGCGGGACTTCTTCGTGCATGGCGGGTTCCATACGGCGATGCTGGAGGTGAGCCCGCCGCCGCACGGGCTGGAGCGGCCACGCGGTCCGCTCGCGCGTGCCCTGTATGGGGAGCCGACGGGGCGGACGCAGGCCGATGGCTACCCCGAGCGGAGCCTGCGCTGGGTGGACCGCATCCCCGCCGGCCTGACGGTGTATTGCGGGCACGACCGGCGCAGCTACGACGGCCGGCCGTATGTCCGCCACGGCGCCCAGGGCGGGACGGCGGTGTTCCTCGATACGGGTGCCGGGAAGGGCGGGCACCTGTCGTGGATCGACCTGCCGTAGCTCGAGCGCCTGCCTCACGTTTTCTGACGTGTCCGCCTCAATCGATCATACGCTACAGAAACTTGATCGCCAGGAAGCCGCCGACGACGCCGACGGCGAGGGCACTGGTGACCAGGGTCAGCCGGCGCTCGATGAAGTCGCGCACGCTGTCGCCGAAGAAGTGCAGCAATGTGGCGACCAGGAAGAAGCGTGCGCCGCGGGTCAGGAGGCTCGCGGCCATGAACGGGGCGAAGGCGAAGCGGGCGGCGCCGGCGGCGATGGTGACGATCTTGTAAGGGATCGGCGTCAGGCCCTTGATCAGGATGATCCACAGCCCGTACTCCTGGAACTTGGCCTGGAACGCGGCATAGGCGGCGCCGTAGCCGTAGAAGTCGAGGATGGGGCGGGCGAGCTGGTCGAAGACGGCATAGCCGATCAGGTAGCCCAGCGCGCCGCCGGCGACGCTGGCCGCGGTGCAGATCGCGGCGAAGCGCCAGGCCTGCCGCGGCTTCGCCAGCGCCATCGGCACCAGCAGCGCGTCGGGCGGGATGGGGAAGAAGCTGGCCTCGGCGAAGGCGATCAGGGCCAGCCACCATCCGGCGTACGGGGAGGCTGCCAGCGCCAGGACGCGCCGGTACAGGGTGTGAAGCATGGCGGAGCGTTTAGCAGCCGTGCCGGGCTGGGTCACGCTCCGATGCGCAGTGATGCTGTTGGGTGCACTATGATGCCGTTGGGCTGGGCAGCGGGGTCAGGTGCGCATCCAGTTCCCCAGCCGTGATCGGGTCGCGCCGGACGATCACGACGTAGGACATGGCCCCTAGCAGGGCGATCAGGGCGCCGACGACCAGTGCCTGCTCGAAGCTGCCGGTGGCCTGAACGATGAAGCCCGTTACGGTGGGCGCCAGCGCGCCGCCGATGTAGCCGCCGAAGTTCATCATGCTGCCCAAGGAAGCGGTGCAGTTGGCCGGGGCCGCGACGCTGGCGAGCGACCAGGACATGCCGCTCGATCCGCCGTTGCAGAACACGGCGACCGAGATGGCGGCGACAGCGACGATGTTGCTGTCGGCCTCGGCCGCGATGTAGGTGAACACCGCCATACCGAGCAGGCCGCAGACGATCGGGATCTTGCGGCTGTTCACCGGGCTGAAGCCTGCCGCCATGAGGCGGTCGGTGACCCAGCCGAAGCCGACGCTGCCGATCACGCCGAAGATGAACGGGACCGAGGCGACGAGCCCGGTGGTGCGGATGCTCATGTGCCGCTGGATTTCCAGGTAGCCGGGCAGCCAGCCCTGGAACAGCCAGGTCATGTAGACGATGCCGAAGAAGCCGAGGATCAGGCCCCAGGTGGTGCGGAAGGCGAACAGGCTGCGCCATTCGCGGAAGGTGACCCGCTCCGCCACCGGGGCTTCCTCGCCGGTGGTGAGGAAAGCCTGCTCCTGGGACGTCAGATCGGTTTCCTGCACGTCGCGGTAGGCGATGAACCAGACGGCGGCGATGATGACGCCGAGGATGCCCATCAGGACGAACATCCAGCGCCAGCCGAATGCCAGCATCAGGAAGGTGAGGATCGGCGGAGCGATGGCCGGGCCGAGGGAGGAGGTGGCGTTGCAGATGCCCATCCCCAGGCCGCGCTGATGTGCCGCGAACCAGTCGCGCACGACCCGCACGCAGGAGGAGAACATCGGCGCCTCGCCGAGGCCCAGGAACACGCGGGCGATGCTGAACTGCCAGAACGTGGCGACCAGCCCGGCGGCCGCCTGGGCGAGCGACCAGACACTGAGCCCCGCCGCGAGCAGGCGCCGCGGCCCGACGCGGTCGACCAGCGCGCCGCCGGGGAGCTGGAAGAAGGCGTAGGCCCATAGGAAGGCCGACAGCAGCAGGCCCATGTCGGCAATCGACAGGCCGAGCTCATTGCGGATGAGGGGGTTGGCGACGGAGAGGGTGGCGCGGTCGATGTAGTTCAGCGTGCCCGCCAGCACGAGCATGATCAGGGCGGAGCGTTGTACGGCTCGGATGCGCGGCGGGGTGGTGACGGGTCTTGCCATGTGGCGGGTGGTTCCTCCTCGGGTTCGTGCGGTGTGCACGCTGTGGTGTGAGCGAAGGGGGGAGTGGCAACAGAACCTACTGTCTGGTCAAGGGATGTTCTGGGGGGTGCAACCCAGCCACGCGGTAAGGGCAACTCTGGGGGGCGACCCTGGGGGGCAACCCTGGCCGTGATGGCCGGACTCGCGACGGTTCGACTCGTCATGGCCGGACTCTGGTCAACCGGGCATGGCGCCTCTACCGTCTCTCGAAGCGAGAGAAGAGGAGACGCAGCCAATGGCCACCACCGTCGCCCGCCTGCTGGCGGACAGCCTGGAAGCGCACGACGTTGACCAGATCTTCTGCGTGCCCGGCGAGAGCTATGTCGGCCTGACCAGCGTGCTGACCGAGCGGAACTCGATCCGCATCATCGTCTGCCGGCATGAGGGCGGGGCAGGGTTCATGGCGGTGGCGGACGGACGGCTGCGCAACCGGGCGGGGGTGTGCATCGTCTCGCGCGGGCCAGGGCTGTCGAACGCGATGGTCTCGCTCCATTCAGCGTATCATGACGCGACGCCGATGGTGATGCTGATCGGGCAGGTGGAGCGGGCGGATTTCGGCCGGCTGGC
>DASQVN010000741.1:0-4420 GCA_035640755.1 Rhodopila sp. | reverse complement strand
GCTGGCGAGACGCGGAATGAAGGGCGTGAGGTGGTGGAGCGCGCCCTTGCACATACGATTAAGGACAAGGCCGAGGCCGCCTATGCGCGATCGGATTTGCTGGAGAAGCGACGGCCTCTCATGGAGGGATGGGGCGAATGGTGTCTGCGCGGTCCCGCCGCAACTGGGATGCGGAGTGTCGCTGCGGATTCGGTCGAGCATCGTGGGACGACCCCGACCGAGTGAGGAGGCACCTGAAATGGTACCGCGCAGGCCACGCTCCCGGAAACGCATAGGGAGCATAGGGGGCGCCATCGACACTGTGGTTGCAGCCGGCACGCCACGGGGAGAAGGCAGGCAATCGCACCCGCGGGGTGCCGCATCGGCTACTGATCGAGCCCGCGGGGATCGAGCTGCGTCGGATCTCGTTCGAAGCGTCACGTGCTATCGAGTTGCAAACGAGCTGCTGCAATGGCGCAGCGCGCTACGATCGCCGGTCGCTGGGGATCCAGCGGTTCTCGCCCAGTTCACTGAGGCGCCTGCGAAGAGCTGCATACTCCGGCCCAGAGCCGCTGTGGCTGAGGAACTCTTCGACGACTGTATCGGAGATGCGGCCGCCAGACGCTGGATTGGCTTCATGCCGGACGAACATCCTCCCAGATGCCGGATCGCGCATCAACTGCCAACGATCGCCATTCGGATTATGGTAGAGATCTTCCAGTAACAGCGGCACGTTCTTGCCCTGGGCACCCTCGGTTTCTGCCTTCTCCACGTCGGCCGGATCGACCCCGGAAATAACCCCCTCGGACTCGGCGGCATCCAGTGCTGCGGCTGGCACCGCAATGTCGCCTGCGGAAATCGTACGAACGCCCAAAGCTGAGGCGTCTTCGGTCGATGCAGGCACTGCTTGTGCTGCGGCTTGAAAGCCGATTTTGGAATGCGTGCCGTCGCAGAACGGCTTCTTCGTTGATGCGCCGCAGCGACAAAGCACGACCCTGCTCTGGGTCGGCAAGACATTCCCATCCGTGTCACGCAGTTCGATTGTGCCTGTGACCACATAGGGTCCGTTCGGCCGCGCCTCGATCGTCACCTCGGCCATGAGCAAGCCTCCCTGTTCGATACTTCACTCCTCAGGCGTCGGCGGAGCCGCGCACCTCATCTCCATCCATGGCTTGCATGGCCATGGCCTGACGTCATTGGATGGTGACGAGGTCGCTGTGGCTCAGGTCCGCCGGCGGACACAATAAGGCATACGCCGGTCACCACGACAGCGGTCGCCAGCAGCATCCGTACAGTGACAGGCTCGCTGAACAGCAGCCAGCCCAAACTCACCGCCATGACGGGGTTGACATAGGCAAATGTGGTGGAAACACAGCTGGGAACGCGCTTGGCCAGGAACCCGTAGGCGGTGAACCCGCCAATAGCGGTCAGGACCAGCCAGCCCAGGCCCGACCAGGAGGATGACGATACGGCGTCGAGCCGCAGGGTGCCGAATTCACCCATGATGGCACTTGCAATCAGCAATACCCCACTGCCACCCAGCAATTCTAAGCCAGCCGCCAGACGGGCATCCTCAGGCAAGCGCAGGCGCGGTGCCATCACGGCACCCAGCGCCCAGGAGATCTGGGCAGCGACCACCAGCGCAACGCCAAACAGATCCAAGTGTGACCCCGGACGCAGAAGGATGCCGATCCCGACAAAGCCGATGACTAAACCGCGTCCACTTTGGAAACCGTAGTCCGGCAGTTCGGACCTGAGGCGCCGCGAGCGGACGCATCTCCTGACTGCCGGTTGACATAAACCATGGTTCTCAAAGTGGACGCGGTTTAGCCCGATGAGGGCCTGCTTTGCGGGCCTCTCGCGAAACAACAGATAACCCAGACAGGCGCTCATCAGCGGTATCATCGCCGATAGCACCCCCACAACGCTGGACGCGACCGTCTGCTGCCCGAGTGTGCCAACTCCAGCGCCAAAAGCCAAGATCAGTGTGCCAACCAGGAGTGAGGACACGAGGCGTCGCAGACCAGGCCGCCGGGCACCGGTCGCAAGTGCCCAGACAGTAAGTACCGCACCGGCGAGGAAGCCACGCACCGTCATGATAACTAATGGAGGGATGGAACCGAGTGCGGCCTTCGTGCCGGCCGGCGATGAACCAAAACAGATGTAGGTGGCTATCAATGCGAAAGCCACGACGCCCCAACTCGCCGCTTTCCGCCGCTTTGAGTGGCCCATTTCCGAGCAAGCCATTGGTTTCGATGCAGCGGAAAGGGGAACGGCAGCGCGGCTCGACATACTATGGTAACCCAGCAAACCGCGAAAAGATCGGTCACGCGTGGGTGAAGCCACGCCGCGAAGCCGCGGCCCGACCGCATCCTTGGATTTTAGCGGTTCGGCTGGTGTCGCCGGGACGCAGCCGATTGGGTCGCAGGCTGCACCCGCGTGGAGCCACGGCGTGCTCGCGCGGACGAGGGTCGTCACCCGCGCCGTGGTGGCGCCGCCGGATGGCACATGCCTCAGGAGCCGCTGGGGTGCGCCAGAACGGGCAGCAGCAGTTGCGCCTCACGTGCGATTTCGGCGCTGGAGGATTATCAGTCTCGCGGCGAATTCCGGTGGTAGTGGCTGGTGCTTCCCTGCGTTTTAGAATGGCTCGCGCGAGACGGTGTGCTGCTCGACCTCTTGTCGCTTCCGCCAGGCCGGACGCAGCGTCTTGGCGTCGAATAGCGGCAGCTGGTCGGTGATGTGCGGCGAGCCAGGGCGCGAAGCGTTGCCGTAGCCCAGCAGGGCCTGTGCATGCGCACCATCCGGGGCGAACTCAACGAGCTGCACGTACCCGTCTCCACCATAGGACCACAGCGCCTGGGTCCCATCCTGCGCCGGGAAAGGGTTGACCACCCGTACGGGGCCAAACGGGTCATCGGGCCCGCTCACCGGTTGATTGGAGAGCGGGATCACTTGCTGGAACTGCGGATCGTGGGTGACCAGCACCGTCCTGTGCACCTCGCCCCAGGCCACATCGAGCGCACCATAGGCCTGCTGCACCGCCTGTGCTGCCGCAATCAGGTCTGCAACAGCCTGTGCCGGGTCGGCCAAGCCCTCAGGAGTGGACAGCGGCGCCGCAGCCGACCAGCCGATCCGGAACTTGGGATAGGGCGTGTAGAGATTGATCGTATTATCCTTCGGCATCGCGGGGTCGGCGATGACGGTGTTGAACCAGCGCTCAAACAACACACCGCCCCGGCTTGCCGCGTCCGCTGTGCGGTCCCAGGCGGCGAGCACAGACGCCGCCTGCTGCGCCGTCGCGTTACCCGACGCCTGCGCCGCCGCGATCAGGTCCGGCAGCACCCGGTCGGCCAGGAGCATGTGCGTGCTTTCCTTGCCGGCCAGCACCTGTGTAGTGGTCAGCCGGGGCATGGACAGGAGGAACAGCGCCGCATTCTGCGGCCGCGGCGCCATGAAGTTCGGGGCGAGGTAAGGCGGGAACCGGGTGGGGTCGATCACCTCCGGGAAGGTGCTGGTCCAGGGTGGGTTGTTGCTGTTGGCAACGAAGCTACCCGGCGGGTCAATGGCGCGCGGCAGGGCTCGCCAGGGCAAGGTCGCGGTCCATAGCGCCTTCGGCTCATTGCCCGGCAGGATGCCGGCGTAGTCCGACCATGTGCCGCCGTGCCGGACCGGTTGCCGGCCGCCGAACAGATACATGATATGGCCCTGCTGGTCGGCATAGATGACGTTGAAGAACGGCATCTGCAGCGCCGCATTCGCCGCAATGAACTCGCGCAGGTCGTGGGCCTGGATCATGCCCCAGTACTGCGTCAACAGCGCCGGTGCATCCAGCCCGGCCACCCGCAGCGCCAGCGCCTTGGCCCCGTTGCGCGCGATCACCGGGCCATGGACGGAGGCATAGATGTCGATGGTCTGGCTTGCCAGTGAGCCATCCGGCTGGCGCACCTGGATCGTGTCCTGGCGGTGCTCGAGAGGGCGCACATCGCCACCAAACTGATAGCCGCCGTCAGGCGTGAGCTGCAGCTCATAGAGGTCGGCGTTCTTGATTGTGTTGTTGGTGTGGGTCCAGCCGACCCGGTCACTGTAGCCGATCCCCAGGAAGGGCGAGCCCGGGAAGGCCACGCCGCTGGCATTCAGCACCGGGGATGCCGGGTCGCCGATGACCAGGTTCGCTTCCATCCACTGATAGAGGCCCAATCCCGGGATCGGCTGATTGTTGCCCCAGGGCAGGTGCGGGTTGCCCATCAGGATGGGATTGCCGCTGGCACTCTTTTGCGGTGCGAGCGCCCAGCCGTTCGAGCCCTGCGGGGTCAGGCTGGCCGCCAGAGCGTTTGCCGCAGCCAGGCCGCCCGTTTGCCAGGCGCCGATCAGGGCAGGCACGTTGTCCTGCTCGGGCATGATGCTGAAGTGGATCGTCTTCTGTTCGCCAGCCAGAATGTCC
>DASQVN010000740.1:0-4805 GCA_035640755.1 Rhodopila sp. | reverse complement strand
CATGCGCCAGGAAACCTTCACCGCCCTGCAGACGGAACTGGGGAATGAGCAGGTGGTCGACCTGACCCTGACCATCGCCTTCTACAATGCGGTGGTGCGTGTCCTGGCCACGCTGCAGATCGATGTGGAGCCGGACTACATCCCGTATCTACAGAAATTCCCGCTGCCGTCCTGATCGACACATTCCCGGCAACGACGATTTTCAGGCGGCTCCCGAAGACGCGGCGTGGGCCACCGCGCAGCTAGCCGTGCCACCTTATACCACGCAATACCACGCACGCCCCGGATTTGGCGTCGCCGCCAGTCGTTTGTAAGCTTTCGCGACAGGCATCAAAGGAAACCAGCCCAGGATGAACGACCAGCTCATCGAAGACCCGCAAACCATCCTGGACCGGATCGAGGCGCAGTCCACCCGACATGAAACCCCATGCGGCGACGGCATCATGGTGTGGCGTCTGTGGGACGAGTCGGGCGGGACAGCCCCTGTCGTTGTGCTGTGCCATGGTGGCGCCGGATCGTGGCGCCACTGGATCAGGACCATCCCCGCCCTCGTCCCGACATACCGCGTGCTGGTACCCGATCTGCCCGGCCTGGGCGAGTCAGACTTTCCGCCGAACAGCGAGGATGCCGACGCGATCGCCGCCATTGTCGCCAACGGCATCGACCGGATCATCGGCGCCGAGACAAGCTACGACATCGTTGGCTTCTCCTTCGGCGGCACCATGGCGGCCTGCATCGGCGCCAGCCGCGGCAGGCGGGTCCGCTCGGTCACCATCATCGGCTCCTCCGGCGTCGGCCCACTCGGCTCCGCCGTTCGGCTTGAGAAGGTGCGGCATCTGCAAGGGCAGGCGCGCCGCGACACGCACCGCATCAACCTGAACCGCCTGATGATCGCCGATCCCGCCAGGATCGATGACCTTGCGATCCACATCCAGGACCTGAACACCGTCCGCTCCCGCCTGCGCACGCCCGCGATCTCCCGCAGTGGCGCGATCATGCGCGCCATCGATCGGCTGCAGTCGCCGCTGAACGGGATGTGGGGCGAACTCGACGCGCCGGCCAATCCAAAGGGACCGGAACGCGTCGCCACGCTGCGCGCCCACCGCCCGGAAGCGGATATCCGGCTGCTGCCGAAGACCGGTCATTGGGCTGCCTATGAAAGCCCCGACCTGGTGAACCGGACCCTCCTGGAGATGCTCGCACGCACCCGTATGTGAAACGACAAGGAAACGTCCCGATGAACACCCTGTCCGAGATCGCCACCGGTCCCGGTGAGATGATGGGCAATGCCGGCCCCGGCATGCTGGCCGGACTGCGCGTGATCGAGATTGCCGACGAGCGTGCCGAATACACGGGGCTGCTGCTCGCCGGCCTCGGCTGCGACGTGGTGAAGATCGAGCCGCCCGAAGGCAACGCCACCCGTCGCATCGGGCCTTTTCTGAACGATCAGCCGGGCCTGGAGCGGTCGCTGTTCTTCTGGAACTACAACCGCAACAAGAAGTCTGTTGTTCTGGATATACAGACGCCGCAGGGCCGGAATCATCTCCTGCGGCTGCTGAACGGGGCCGACGTCCTGCTCGACTCATCCTGCGGCGCGCTGAACACCACGCTCGGCCTGTCACGGACGGCGCTGAACGAAGGTTTCCCGCAGCTCATCACCGCCCGCATGACGCCGTTCGGCGACGACGGGCCGTGGGCGGACTTCAAAGGGTCCGACCTGATCCACCTCGCCCTGGGCGGAGTGATGATGAACTGCGGCTACGACCCCGACCCGAACTGGCAATACGATACGCCGCCGATCGCGCCGCAGGTCTGGCACGCCTACCACATCGCCGGCGAACAGCTCGCCACCGGCATCCTCGCCGCACTGATCGCGCGCCACCGCAACGGGCAGGGACAGGACGTGTCCGTCGCGGTGCATGAAGCCGTGTCGAAGAATCCCGAACTCGACATCATGCACTGGGTGATGCGGCGCGTGCCACTCTGGCGCCTGACCTGCAGACACGCACTGGAAACCCCGAACCACTCCCCGAGCATCATGCACACGAAGGACGGGCGCTGGTTCATCTCGCACGGTATGGGGGCGCGGGACCTGAAGAACCTGGTGCCGTTGCTGAGCAGGTACAACATGCAGGCCGACCTTCAGCCGCCCCCGCCCGATGCCGACCTGAAGGGCCGCGCCGTGCCCGGCTCGACCGCGAGCGATGAGGCCAAGGCGCACATGATCGACGTGGTGCAGCGCTTCGCGCGCGCCTGGACCTACCGCGACATGCCCTGGCTGGAGGCGCAGGAGGCCGGCCTGCTCTGGGCGCCGCTGCGCAAGCCGCATGAGAACGCACTCGATGAGCACTGGCAGGTACGCAGGACTTTCGCCGAGATCGACCATCCGGAGCACGGGCGTTCCTTTTGCTACCCGACCAGCAAATGGCTGACCAACCGCACAAGCTGGCAGGTCGGGCGCCGCGCCCCCTTGCTGGGTGAAGACACCGAAGCCGTGCTGGCCGAGGCGCCGCGCTCGCCGTCCGTGCCGGCGCAGCCGAAAGGCGACGCCGGAGCGACACTCTCGGCGCTGCACAACAAGCCATTTCCGCTGCAAGGCGTGAAGATCCTCGATTTCGCCTGGTTCCTGGCCTCGGCCGGCGGCACCCGGTTCCTCGCCGCCATGGGCGCGGAGAGCTTCAAGGTCGAGTGGAAGGACAACCCCGACACGCGTCTGGCCGCCATGGCCCCGGTCGGCGGCCGAGCGGCACGGGAGGCCGCCGACGGGCCTCTGCCGGGTGTAAAGGACCCCGACATGGGCGGGCAGTTCCTCAACAAGAACGCCGGCAAGCGCGGCCTCTCCCTGAACATCCGCCATCCCAAGGGCTTGCAGATCGCCAAGGACCTGGTGCGCATCTGCGACATCGTCGCCGAGGGATTCTCGCCCGGCGTGCTGCAGCGTCTCGGCCTCGGCTATGACGTGATGCGGAGGATCCGGCCCGACATCATCTACATCCAGCAGGCCGGCATGGGCGCGCATGGCACGTATGGCCGGATGCGCACCGTCGGACCGGTCGCGGCGGCCTTCGCGGGGCAGGGGGACATGTCCGGCCTGCCCGAACCCGCCATGCCGGTCGGATGGGGCTACTCCTACCTCGATTGGATGGGCGCCTACGGCTACGCGCTCGCGCTCCTCGGTGCCCTCTACCACCGCGACCGCACCGGCGAAGGGCAGTGGATCGATGCATCCCAGTGTGAGGCCGGCATCTTCCTGACCGGCACCCAGATCCTCGACTGGTCCGCGAACGGCCGGGTCTGGACGCGGTACGGCAACCGCTCCCCCTACAAGCCCGCCGCGCCGCACGGTGCGTACCGCTGCAAGGGGAGCGACCGGTGGGTGGCGATCGCCTGCTTCACCGAACCCGAGTTCCAGGCCCTGGCACGTCTCGCCGAACGCACGGACTGGCTGGACGACCGCCGCTTCGCCACCCTGGCCGATCGGCTCGTGCATCAGGATGCGCTGGACGCAGAGGTCTCGGCCTGGACAGCCACGCGAGCCGCCGAGGATGTCATGATCGCCCTGCAGAACGCAGGCGTTCCCGCGGGCGTCTGCCAGAACGCCGAGGACCGCTGCGACCACGACCCGCAACTCCGCCATCTGAAATGGCTGACCGAGGTAACCGGAACCAAGATCGGCACCTGGCCGGTCTATGAGCTGCCGATGAAGTTCTCCCGCACCCCCGCCTACATCGGCGGCCCGATCAACCGCGGTGCACCGTGCTACGGCGAGGACAACGAGTGGCTGCTGACCCACCTGCTTGGCATGTCCAAATCGGATGTCGAGCGGCTGGCCGAGGAGGGCGTGATCTGATCCGTCCCAAACAGGCGGACTATTTCGCCGCGCCCCGATACCTGTCCACCAGCGCCTTCACGCCGGTAATGCCATCGGGATACCCCGCCGCCTTCAGCCAGCGGTCAGCCGTTGCCGCCAGGCCCGCCGGTGACTGGGACGCCAGTGCAGTGGCCGGTTCCGGCATCGGCGTCGGGCCGGCGGCGCGCAGCCGCGCCAGGGCATCCTGTGTACGTGATAACGACAGCACCCGCCGCTGCTCGGGAAACGGCGCCATGCCCGGCACCACCGTCGTAAGCCTCAGCGTCACTGATCGCGCCCTGGCCAGTTCCGCGGCCAGGTGCGGGGCCGCCTCCTCGCTCGGCGCGCACACTCCGCCCATGCCGGTCGGGGCGCAATCCAGGTCTGCCGCCCGGGCGCCAAGGAACAGCACTGACACTGTCGCCCGCCCGGTCAGGGCCGCCGCCGCCAGCAGCTCATTCGGCACGCGGCGCACGCAGGGTCACGACCGGAACCAGGAACGGGCCCCGCGCCATCACCTCCAGATCAGCCGTGATCCCGGATTGTTCATAGAGGCGCTGGCTATGGCGCATCAGGCAGGGAGCCGCCGGATCGCCGCAGCTCATCACCCAGGAGCCTATGGTTTCCTGCGCAACCGCTCGCGCCGAGGATGCCAGAAACGCCAGGCATGGCAGCAGTGCAATCAGATATCTCCATTTTGGGCGTTCATAGCTCTTTTCCGCTGGCCGGTAATCTGTAACGCTGACTGGATGAACGACATCCTGCAGCCTGACGCCCTCACCATCCACCGGTCGCTTCTTACGCTCGATACCCATATTGACATCCCATGGCCCACCGGGCCGGATCCGTTTCAGGATGGCCCACGCCGTGTCGATTTGCCAAAGATGATTCGCGGCAATCTCGGGGCTGCCTGCCTGGTCGCCTACGTTCCGCAGGCGGTACGCTCCCCGGCGTC
>DASQVN010000739.1:0-3795 GCA_035640755.1 Rhodopila sp. | reverse complement strand
CGCCGGAATCGTAGTCGGGGCGGGTGACGTACTCGGCGTAGGCGGCGTCCAGCACCAGCAGGACCTCGGGGGGCAGTTTCGCGCGCAGGCGGGCGACATCCTCGGCCGGGACCATGGCGCCGGTGGGATTGTTGGGGTTGGCGAGGAACAGCAGGCGGGTGGCGGGGGAGACCGCGGCGAGCATGGCGTCGAGGTCGGCGGTGAGGTTGCGTTCGGGCACCTTGATGACGCGGCTGCCGGCGTAGGTGCCGGCGATCTGGTAGATCGAGAAGCCGTGCGCCGACATGACGATGTCGCGGCCCGGGCCGCCGTAGGCGAGGCAGAGCTGGTAGATCAGGTCATCCGAACCGGCGCCGCAGACGATGCGCGCGGGATCGAGGCTCCAGCGCTTGCCGATCGCCGCGCGCAGGCGGTCAGCGCCGCCGTCGGGGTAGCGAAAGACCTCCTGCACCACGTCGGCGATGGCGGCCTGGGCGGAGGGGGGGACGCCGAAGGCGCCTTCGTTGGAGGAGAGCTTGATGGTGCGGTTGGCGCCGGGCAGGGTCGAT
Source organism: Rhodopila sp. (assembly GCA_035640755.1). Lineage (GTDB taxonomy): Bacteria > Pseudomonadota > Alphaproteobacteria > Acetobacterales > Acetobacteraceae > Rhodopila. The sequence continues at coordinate 3,247 of DASQVN010000739.1, read as the reverse complement.
TCGCCGCCAAGGTAGGGATCGATGATGAGGATTTCGGGGCGGGGCCGGGGGCTGCTCATGCGGCCTCTCCCACCGGGATGGCGGCGTGGCCGAGGAGCAGGGGGTGGTGGGACCCCAGGATGGGGCGGCTCAGGCGGGGGTCGTCGTCGGCGAGGAAGCCGTCGGTCTCAGCCAGGATGATGGGGGCGGTGCCGGGCGGGTGGAGCAGCACGAGGGACCGGGGTTTCAGGCCGGCGGCGGCGAGCTCGTTGCACAGGCGGGTGTGGCTCAGGTGGCGGTCACACTCGATCCCGATGAAGCTGCGGTCGCTGCCGCTGGGGTCGGCCTGGGTGGCGCCGACCACGAGCGCCTTCACCGGCGCGGCGCCGGCGGGGCGCGGGGCCCAGAACGGCAACTGGGCGATGATGTGCAGGCGCGGCTCCCGCCGGAGGAGCGCGGTCCACCACGGATCGGTTTCGGACGGGTAGGGGAGGACGGCGCCGGCGGCGCGCCGGCGGCTGACCTCGGCGAGGGCATGGCCGGGGGTCTGGTGGACGCTGAGCGGGGTGAGGGCGCCGAAATGCTCGCGCGCCAACTGGCAGAACGGTGCGGACGGGGCCGCGTCGGCGACGGCGAGGGAGAAGCCGCCCTGCATGGCGGTGGTGCCGGCGAGCATCTCACGCCAGATGCGCACCACAGTGACGGGCGGCAGGGTGCCATGGTGGCGGGCGAGCAGGCGGCGGAGCATGGCGGCCTCCCGCCCCGGGCGGAACGCGGCGGGCTTGCCGGAACGGGCGACATGCTCGACCACTTCGGCGCGCTGCATGAGCAGGTCGTGGATGGCGTTGTCGATGCGGTCGAGTTCCGCGCGCAATGCGGGCAGCCCGCCGTTGCGCCAGTCATCCTCCACAGGGGAATCCTGGGCCGGCGGTTGTTCTGCCGCGGGCGAGGGGTCGGTGGTTGAGGTGGGAATGGACATTTGTCGGGCCGACACCTGCTCGCCTAATCTGCTCGGGAAAGTTGGTTGCCTTCGGGGCGGGCAGGTTTAGCGGATGCGCACCGCTCTGCAAACCCATACGGTTGCCGGCGGCCCTCACAGGTCCTATGCAGGCGTGACGATGGACCAGCCAGTTGTAGAGAGCCAGGCGGCGCATGCCCATGTCACGTTTGACGACGGGCTGGTGCTGGAATGCGGCACAAGGCTGCCGAAGCATACGATCGCGTTCCGCACCTACGGCACGCTGAATGCGGCGCGGTCGAATGCGGTTCTGGTCTGCCATGCGCTGACCGGGGACCAGTATTTGGCGGAGACGCATCCGATCACCGGCAAGCCGGGATGGTGGGAGGCGGTGGTCGGGCCGGGGCGGCCGGTCGATACCGACCGGTTCTTCGTGATCTGCCCAAATGTGCTGGGCGGGTGCATGGGGAGCACGGGGCCGCTCAGTCCGCGGGAGGACACCGGGGAACACACTGGTGACCTGTGGGGGACGGATTTTCCGCCGATCACGATTCGCGACATGGTGCGGGCGCAGAAGGACCTGATCGATCACCTGGGGATCACGCGGCTGTTCGCGGTCCTCGGCGGCTCGATGGGCGGGATGCAGGTGCTGCAGTGGGTGGCGATGTATCCCGATGCGGTGTTCGCGGCGCTGCCGATTGCGACGGCGGCGTATCACTCTGCGCAGAACATTGCGTTTCATGAGGTTGGGCGGCAGGCGATCTTCGCTGACCCGGACTGGCAGAACGGGCGCTACTGGCGGGATGGGCGGGTGCCGGCGCGCGGGCTGGCGGTGGCACGGATGTGCGCGCACATCACCTATCTCTCGGAGGAGGCTCTGACGCGGAAGTTCGGACGGCGGCTGCAGAACGCGCCGAAGGACCCGTCCGAGGCGATCAGCCTGTTCGGGGAGATGTTCGAGGTGGAGAGCTATCTGCGCCACCAGGGCAGCACGTTCGTGCAGCGGTTCGATGCCAATTCGTATCTGACGATCACCCGGGCGATGGACTATTTCGACCTGGCGGCGGATTTCGGCGGCGACCTGGCGGCGGCGTTCAAGGGGACGCGGACGCGGTTCCTGCTGGTTTCGTTCACCTCCGACTGGCTGTTTCCGACGACGCAGAGCCGAGCGATCGCGCGGGCGCTGAACCGGGCGGCGGCGAACGTCTCGTTTGTGGAGATTCCGTCGGACAAGGGGCACGACGCGTTCCTGCTGGACGAGCCGGACTTTCACCGCACGGTGGCGGGGTTCCTGCGCGGGTGTGCGGTGCATGCGGGACTGGGTGAGTAGGGCGGGCTGAATGAGCACGCATGACCCGGTGCGGTTCATCGCCAAGAACCTGCGCGTCGATCTGGCGCTGATTGCGGGGATGATCGCGCCGGGGTCGCGGGTGCTGGATATCGGCTGCGGGGACGGGACGCTGATCGACCATCTATTCCAGACCAAGCAGTGCGATGCGCGCGGCATCGAGATCGACATGGCGGAGGTGACGCGTGCGGTGGCGCACGGGCTGCCGGTGATGCATGGCGATGCGGATACCGACCTGGCGCATTATCCGGACAACGCGTTCGATTATGTGGTACTGTCGCGCGCGCTACAGGCGGTGGAGCGGCCACGGGCGGTGCTGCGGCAGATGCTGCGCATCGGCACGCGCGCGGTGGTGAGTTTTCCGAATTTCGGCCACTGGCTGGTGCGCTGGCAGCTTCTGTCCACCGGACGGATGCCGATGACCGCGACCTGGGACCGGCCATGGCACGAGACGCCGAACATCCATCCCTGCACGATCCGGGATTTCTTCGACCTGTGCGAGCAGGATGGTTATGTGGTCGAGCAATGGCTGGCGGCGGACGATGCCGGGCGGCGGGCGCCGTGGCGGCGGTTCCTGAGGCTTGCCAACCTGTTCGGGGAGCAGGGGGTGTTCCTGTTGCGGCATCGCTGAGCGGGAGGGGCAGGCACCGCTGGGGCGGCGCTGGCTACGCGGATCGCGCTTCGCGGCTGTTGGGAGGTGCCCTGGGGGGTCCCGTTTGCCGGTGAGCGGTGTGCGTCGCAGTGCGGCGCTGCTGCCGCCGGGGGGGCGCAGGCGGTCCCGCGTGCGGCGTGCCGCGCTGATTTCGCTGCTGCTCCATCTGGCGGTGCTGGTGGCGTTGCTGGTCTCGTTCCGGCGGGAGGAGCGGTCGGAGCTGCTGCCGCCGCCTGCGCCGGTGACGATGGTGTTTGAGAGCGGCCGGAAATCCGGGCCGACCCTGCCGGAGCCCAGCGAGCAGGTGACG
>DASQVN010000738.1:0-11862 GCA_035640755.1 Rhodopila sp. | reverse complement strand
GAGCGCCTGGAGGTCGAACACCGGCACGGTGGCCCATTTGTCCAGATGGATCCTGCGTGTGCCCTTGGGTGCGGTGTTGGGCCGCGTGTCCATGCTGCCCGCGGTTTCCGCCGTGGGTAGATGCCCGATGACCGACAGACGGGCGTTGACGAGGACCACCTCCTGGTCGCGCAGTGCGTAGGTGTAGAGACGCTCATGTGTGGCGTGGAAGCGATCGGCCAGCACGTCGGGCAGGGCTGGGAAGCGCCAGTCGATATCGTCGAGGGGAACGGGGATTTCGAACACCTGCTCGCCGTACCGCATATCGGCGGCGCGGTGGGTTGCGATCTCACCATCGAACCAGGACAGGCGGGCGCGACCTTCGGCTTCCATCTCGGTGAACGCGGCGATCAGGGCGGCCGCGTCGACGTGTCCGGTTTGTCCGTGGCTTCGGCTGAGCTCGATGCGCAGATCGGTATTCAGCATGCCCCAGGCAGACAGGACCGAGGCCGCGACGGGTACGGCGACCTGGCTGATGCCAAGCTCTGCAGCGACGGCGGTGACGTGCAGGCCGGCGGCACCGCCGAACGCGAGCAGGGTGAATTGGCGCGGATCAACCCCGCGTCGGACGGTGGCGATACGGACACCATCGGCCATCCGGCTGTTCACCAGCCGATGGATGCCGGTGGCGGCTTCGACCGGCTCGAGGCCCAGGCTGTCGGCGAGGCGGGCGATGACCTCGGCGGCGGCGCCTGTGTCCAAGCGGCGCTTGCCGCCCAGGAAGTTGGCGGGGTCCAGATAGCCCAGCACCAGGTTGGCGTCGGTCACCGTGGCAGCGTTGCCGCCCTGGCCGTAGGCAGCAGGGCCGGGGACGGCGCCTGCGCTCTCAGGTCCGACGGCCAGCAGACCGGAGCGGTCAAGATGCCCGATCGACCCGCCGCCCGCACCCAAAGTCACGATGTCCAGGCTCGGCAGGGCAATGCGGGCTGTTCCGACAGACTTGTCGCCCGACAGGCCCGGCTGGCCGTCGCGGATGACGGCAATGTCGGTGGATGTGCCGCCCATGTCGAAGCCGATCAGGTTCGGCGACAGGCCCGCACGTGACAGCGCCACGGCGGCTGCGACGCCGCCGGCCGGGCCGGACAACGTCGTGCCCACGGCAAGCCGCGTCGCCTCCGGCACCGAGGCAACCCCGCCGTGCGACAGGATGACCAATAATTCGCCGGCATAGCCCGCGTCCTGCAGCCGAGCCTGGAGACGGCCGAGGTAGTTCTGGATGACCGGGCCGACTGCCGCGTTCGCGACTGTCGTGGAGAATCGCTCGAATTCCTTGATCTGCGGCAGCACGTCGAATGACGTCGTGACATAGAGGCCCGGCAGCAGATGCTGCACGAGATCGGCGGCGTGCCGCTCATGCGCGGGATTGCGCCAGGCGTGCAGGAAGCAGATCGCGACGGCCTGCACGTCGGCGGCACGCAACTGGCCGATGGCGGCGAGTACCGAGGTTTCATCAAGCGGGACCTCAACCGAGTCGTCGGCGCGGATGCGTTCGCGAACCGGCAGGCGCAGGCGGCGTGGCACCAGCGCGGGCGGGGGCGTCATGCGCAGGTTATAGCGGTCGGGCTTCAAGCCTTCGCGCATCTCGATGACGTCGCGGTGGCCCTCGGTCGTCAGCATGCCGACGCGGGCGTGCTTGCCTTCGAGTAGCGCGTTGGTGGCGACGGTGGTGCCGTGGACGATGCGGGTTGTGGCGCCCAGCAGGTCGGCGGTGGTGAGGCCGAGGCGGCTCGCGGCGGTGGCGACACCCTCCAATACGCCGGTCGACTGATCAGCCGGGGTGGTGGCGGCCTTGGCGATGACGGTGCGGCCGTCGGCGGCCGAGACGAAGACATCAGTGAAGGTGCCGCCGACGTCGATGCCAATTCGGTATGTCACCTGGGGCCGGTATGTCATGCGGTGAAGGTGAACCGGCTGCCGGTGGTGCAGAGGACCAGCTTCTCCGGCATGCGGGACTTGGCCGCATCGAGGAAATTGCTGCCGCTGCAATGCATCGGGATGACATGCTCGACATCGAGCGCAACAAGTTGATCCATGACGTCCTTCAAGTAGTCGGCAGGAGCCGGCGCCAGATGGAAGCCGCCGCACAGTGCGTGAACCTTCGTGACGCCGGTCACTTCCCTTGCCCTCCGAATGGTGTTGATGATGCCAGCGTGACCGCAGGAGGTGATGACGACAAGCCCCTTGTCGCCGAGGAGGAAGCAGGTCGCGTGTTCATGCCAGTGCTGGTCTGGCATCGGCCGGCCGGCGAGTTCATCCGCGGTGAAGTGATGGTCACCGTACTTGATCGTATCACAGCCGACCCCGTCCTTTTCACCGTAGACGACGAACGTATTGGGCAGCACATGCTCAATACTGGTGCGCGGGATGATGCCGGTGGTGAAGGCGTGATCCTCGATGACGATCGGCAATTCGGAGAGGACGGGCTGCACGCGCGCGGCCTTCAGGTCATGGCGGTCCAGCACACCGTAAGGCGAGAACGTGCCGTCGGGGTTCTTCGCCACGCGGTGGCAGAACGCGTCCTCGCCACCGACATACAGGCGTAGATCGTCCCGCATGGCAGATCGGTTCGCCTTCAGGAAGCCGATGAGACCGCCCAGGTGGTCGAGGTGCCCATGGCTGAGAATCAACGCATCGACCTTGGCGACGTCGATCTTCAGCAATTCCAGGTTGTTGCCAATCACGTCGGGCGTGAAGCCGAAGTCGAGCAGGTATTGGCGTGTCTCGGTGCCTCGGGTTGATACCAGGTGCAAGGACAGGCCCCATTGGCTTTCCAGAGTACGGCCGTTGAAGCTGGCGGGGGCGCGCACGCGCTCCACGCCGATACCGGGCGCCTGGGTGCCGGAGATGAAGATGTCATGCTGGCCATCGACGATGACCTGGATGGTGAGCTTGTCGATGACCGGGGGTGTAATGTGCGGCGGTGTGGCGGCGCTGGCCCTGTCGATCACGCCGTAGCAGGCGAGAAAGGAACCTGTTGCGGCAGAGGACAGGAAGCGCCGGCGGCTGAAGCTGGACGACATGGCACGTTTCCTTTCTTATTGCAGAATTTGTTTGTCATCATGCGCGTCGTATTCGGGGAAACGAAGGCGGCAAATGTCTGGGCAGTCCAGCCAAGTACAAAGTGCCGGCGTTGAGTAGATGATGGTGGAGAATATCAGGAGATGATGGTGGAGAATATCAGGGCAGCGGACGCAGGAGAACGCCCTTTTCTCCACCCTTGCAAAAGAATCATGGCGGCGGATTATGAGAGTCGGCGCTCGCCGAGCCCGGTCATACAAACCCCTCGGCCAAATCCTGCGCCTGGGCCGCTGGATCGCGCTTTGCTGGGTCACCCCAGCCGCCACCGCCGCCGGACAGGACGTGGATGACGCTGCCAGATGGGACCGGCACGTTGACTTCCTTGCTCTTCAGCTTGCGCGGCTGGGCGCCCGGCGCCAGCAGCGTGTAGTCGTGCGGGGCGCCGTCCTTGCCGCCGTTGATGCCCCTTGCGCCGTGCACGACGCCTTCACCCGCGGTGTTGGCCAAGGTCAGGCCGGCGGCTTCGAGACGCAGGCGCATGTCGCCGCCGCAGCCGCCGCGATATTGGCCGTCACCGGCCGATCCGGGACGGAATTCGTGGGTTTCGAACACCAGGGGGAAGCGGGCTTCCGCGACCTCGATACTGCCGAACTTGATGCCGCCGGCCGAGTGCCATTCGCCGATCGTTGAGTATCCATCACCCGCGGCTGATCCGCCGCCGCCGGGGCGGGCCTGGAACATGTGCCAGATGAAGCGCCGGCCGGTGCGCGGATCGGTGCCGTTCAGCGCAATGCGCAGCCTCCGGCCCCAGCCGCCCATGGCGCGATCGGGGCAGGCCTGGCCGAGGGCGACGATGATCGCCTCAATGATTTCATTCGAGCAGTGGCTGGTGCACATCGTGACCGGTGCGCCTTCGCGGGCCCAGACGATCGTTCCTTCCTTGAGCTTCACCGTCAGCGGGCGGAAGGCGCCCTCGTTCTTGACGATGTCCGGATCGAGAAGAAAGGCGTAGGCCATTGCCACAGCGGATTGCGTGTTGGCGTGAGAGGAATTGACGAAGCCGGTGACCTGCGGGTCGGATCCGGTCAGGTCGATGCCGACATTGCTGCCCTGCTTCGTGACGCGGGCGCGGATGACAATGTCGGTCCTGTCGAAGCCGTCATCGTCCAGGATGGCTTCGCCGTGATATTCTCCGTCCTTCCAGGCCGATATGGTCTGGCGGGCATAGCGTTCCGCGGCATCGAGCATGGCTTCGACTGACGCCGCCAGTGTAGCCGAACCAAACTCGGCGATAACGGCGTTGAGGCGCTGCTCGCCGAGCCTCGCGGCGCCGATCTGGGCGGCGAGGTCGCCGCGGAAATCGCGCGGGTGGCGGACGTTCAGGGCCAACATCTCCAGCAGGTCTTCGCGCAGAACGCCATTCTCGGTCAGGCGCATCGGCGGCAGGCGCAGGCCCTCGTGCCAGATCTCGGTTGCCGCGGGATTGTAGGCACCATGGGTCGCGCCGCCGATATCGGAGTGGTGGGCGCGGACGACCGACCAGAACATCAAGGCGGCGTCAGCAAAGACTGGGACGAAGACGGTCAGGTCCGGCAGGTGCGAGCCGCCGCGGTACGGATCGTTCAACACAAACACGTCCCGCGGGGCGGGATCGGGGAACCTCTCGGCCAGTGCTTTCGCGGCCCAGGGCATGGCGCCGACATGCACAGGAATATGGTCAGCCTGCGCCACCAGGCGGCATCGCGCATCGATCAGGGCAATCGAGAAATCGCGCGACGAATTCAGGATCTGCGAATAGGCGGTGCGCAGCATTGCCTCGCCCATTTCCTCGGCGATGGCGTTCAGCCGGTGCTGCAGGACGGCAATCGTGACGGGATCGGTCATGCCGGCATCGTGGCCGATTGCGGCCGCAATGCAAAGGCCGGCGGTTGCGGAGAATGGCCGTGAAGGGACGCGAAATGTCCCAGCAGCCCCGTGATGATGGCAGTCAGGGCGTTGCCAATGGCGTTGTAACGACGATTGCGCCTGACCCTGATATGGAACGCCCAGTGTCCGACAAGCTCAATCGCCATTGCCGTGACCGCGGGATGGACCGAGCTGCCGGTATGGCCCTGGGCACCGGCTTCGAACGGGTGGCTGAGCTGCGAGCTGGATTTCGCAAGGATGTGATAGCCTGAAAAGTCAAACAGTTCCTTGCATGACGATGGCGGGGTGGGCCTGAACGGCCCGGCGTTATCGATTTCGTGCGCGGGCGCCTCGCCAAACCTGCGCGCATACCGGTAGACCTTTTGGGTCGACCGGGATCATCCAACCAATTCGGCAACTGCTTCCAGTTGCGAAGGATCGTCCGAGGGGCAGACGAGCAGTGCATCGTCGATGCCCATGTCCTCCAGCCGCTGCAGCCTGTCCCGTGCTTCGGTGCGGGAGCAGAGCAGGGTGATCTTCGGTTCATGCCGGATCGGCAGCGGGGCGCGGTTCTCGCGCAGATCGGTGAAGATATTGGCCAGCACGGCCCGTTTGCCGCCGGCGTCACGGTACATCTTTGCGCCGACCGCCAGATCTTCCCAGGAGCTGTAGATGCCCGAGGCGATCCAGCCCTGCAGGACCCTGGCCGCGAGGTTGATCCAACGCTCACTGCGCCAGGCGCCGAGCAGCACGGGCGGGCCGCCCTCGGTGCCCGGCCACATGGACAGGGCGGGGCCATAGACGGGCTCGCCGACCCATACCTTCCGCATGACCTCGAGATAGGAGGTCAGCATCTTGAACCGGGCGGCGTAGTCGGCCTGCACCGCCTCGAAATCGCTGCTGGTCGAGCCGCTGCCGACGCCGAAGCGGAGGCGGTTGCCTGACAGGGCCTGCAGGGTCTGGACGCGCTGCGCATGCTCGACGGGATGGCGAAGCGGGATCTGCACAACGCAGGTGCCAAGCTCGATGCGGGACGTTTGACCAGCGAGCATCCCCAGCAGGACGAGCGGGTCCAGGGTCGGCCGGCCGCGCGCGAAGGCGTCGGTGACCCAGAGGCCATGGAAGCCGAGAGCCTCAACCTTGCGGCCGAGGTCCGTCATGTAGGCGGCAATGCCGGGGCCGATGAGGTCAGCCGACGGAATGGCGACGATACCGATGCGCATATGCTGAAATCCTTACTCCCCGGTGAAGCGGGCCGGCCGCTTTTCGCGGAAGGCCTGGACGCCTTCTTCGTAGTCCCTGGTCAGCCCGGCCTGGCTTTGCAGCGTTGCTTCCAGCCTGAGCTGCTGCTCGTAGTGGTTCTCCAGGCTGTCCCAGTAGAGACGCCGGATCATCGCCAGCGAGCGGGGGCCGTTGGCGAGCGATGTGGCGAGTTCCATGACCCTGGGCATCAGCGCCTCATCGTCCTCGACCCGGTTGATCATGCCCCAGGTGAGGGCCGTTTCAGCGGGCAGCCGTTCGGCGAGCAGCGACAACTCCATGGCGCGGGCCATGCCGATCAGGCGCGGCAGGATCCAGGAGGAGCCGCAGTCGGGGACGAGGCCGATACGGGCGAAGGCCTGCAGGAAGAAGGCGGAACGGGCGGCCACGCGGATGTCGCCCGACAGCGCCAGGCTCATGCCCGCGCCGGCGGCGATGCCATTGATCGCAGTGATGACCGGCATCTGCACGGCGCGGAGTCGCAGGAAGGTTGGGTTGTACCAGGCCTCCAGATCGCTGATCATCTCACCGCGCGCTTCGGCCTGGCGGTCGCGCGGAGGGCGGTCGGGATCATTGAGATTGGCGCCGGAGCAGAAGGCGCGGCCGGTGCCGGTCAGCACCAGGCACCGCGCGCTGCTGGCGTCGAGCTGGTCGAGCGCGGCGGTCATGTCTTCGCGCAGCTTCTGGCCAAAGGCGTTCAGCACGGCGGGATCGTTCAAGGTGATGACTGCGACCGGCCCGTGCATGTCGAGCCGTACCTTGCCGTGCTTCATTTCTGGCATCCCCCGCGATTGGCGCCGGTCCGGACCGGATCGCCGGAAGGTTACCAGCAATGCTGGAAAATGCCCAAGCGGGCGCGACCGGCCACGCAGAAATGGCCAGTTTGATTCACGTTGTGAGGCGTACATGGCAGACCTTCCGCGCAGTGACGCGGAAGGTTGGGGCAGAACAGGCGGCCGCGTCAGCCTGAACGCGACGCGCGCTTGGCCGCGGCCTTGCGGGGGGCCTTCTTGGCGGTCGCAGCGGCTGCCGTACGGCTGCGGCCAAGGCCCATCTTCTTTGCGAGGGAGGAGCGGGTTTCCGCGTAGTTCGGCGCGACCATCGGATAATTGGCGGGGAGACCCCACTTGGCGCGATATTGATCGACCGTCATGTTATGCTCGGTCATCAGGTGCCGTTTCAGCATCGTCATCTGCTTGCCGTCTTCCAGACAGACGATGTAATCGGGAAATACCGATTTTGTCACGGGAACCGCCGGTTTCGGCGCCTCCGCGGGGGCAGTAGCTTCGCCGACGCTGACAAGCGTCTTGTAAACCTCACGGATCAAGGCCGGCAGCTCCTCGACCGGGACCGGGTTCTTGGTCACGTGCGCGCTTACGATCTGAGCGGTCAAGCCTAACACATCTTCAACCATATATTTCTTTCCTGCAACCCAACGCCACCCATATAGGGACACCTGCCAAATAGCGCCATAGTCCTTTTGCAATTTTCCACTCAAAAATTGCCTACCCGGCGGATGCGTTTGCCGGCAGAGGGCGAAACAGGCATGATCAAGCCAAGTCAGGGAGGGGAAAGTGGAACTCGAACTCGACAGGAAAGTTGCTTTGGTGACCGGCGCGAGTCGCGGAATTGGCGCGGCCATTGCCAAGGAACTCGCACGCGAGGGCATGAATGTATGCTTGGTTGCCCGCGACCAGAACCGATTGCAAGAGCAGGCTGCACATATGGTCAATGCGTGCAATGTAAGAACTCAGGTGATTGCCGCCGATCTTACCGACCCAGCAGTGCCCGCGCGGGCTGTGCAACAGGCCACCGACCATTTCGGCCGTCTCGATCTGCTCGTCAACAATGCTGGCGCGACCAAGCGGGCCGACTTCTTCAGCCTGACCGACGCTGACTGGCAGGATGGATTTGCGCTGAAATTCCATGGCTACGTCAGGATGACCCGCGCCGCCTGGCCGCATCTGCGTGAAACTCGCGGCAATATAGTCAATGTCGTCGGAATAGGTTCCCGTGCCGGATCAGCCGAATTTACTATCGGCGGTGCGGTCAATGTTGCGCTGCTGAACTTTACCAAGGCCATGGCGGACATCGGCATCCGGCACGGCGTGCGGGTCAACGCCGTCAATCCGGGCCTGATCGAGACCGACCGGCTCGGGCGCACTGTCGAGCGGGTGATGCGGGAACGCTCGATCGGCAAAGACGAGGCCGTGGCTTTTCTGCTGGCCTCGCACGGCACGACACGTATCGGCCGCCCTGAGGAGATCGGCTGGCTTGTCGCCTATCTCGCATCAGCGAAGGCCGAATTCATACAAGGAGCTATCCTTGACATTGACGGCGGCGCAATGCGGGCACTGTAACCGTGGCACTATATAACAGTACAGGGGGTAGTCACATGCAGGGCGAACTGGCGGCTCGGCTCGCGGCCTATGCTGCGGCGTCGCAATACGAGGACTTGCCGCCAGCGGTTCGCCGCGAAGCGGTGCGGTCGCTGTTCAACATCATCGGTTGCATGCTGGGAGGCGCAGGCCATGATGGGGTCGGTTCGGCGCTTGCTGCGCTGCGGCCGTTTCTCGGACGGCCGGATGCGACCTTGCTGGGCCGGGCGGAACGGGCCGACGCGCTGCACGCAGCACTGATCAACTGTCTGTCGTCGAGCATATACAGTTTCGACGATACGCATGAACAGGCGGTGGTGCATCCGTCGGGGCCGGTGGCGGGAGCGGTTCTTGCACTGGCAGAAATCCGCGCAGTTCCGGGCCGGAATTTGCTGGCTGCGTTCGCCCTTGGAGTCGAGATGGAGTGCCGGCTGTGCAAGGCGCTCACCGTGCCGCCGGCGAAGGGATCAATGGCGTGGTCGGGCACGGGAATTACCGGCGGCTTCGGTGCAGCGCTTGCCGCGGGGCGCCTGCTTGGGCTCGATGCCGATCGGATGCGCGCCGCGATCGGCATCGCCCTGTCCCAGGCAGCCGGCTTCCGTGCCCTGCACGGCAGCCTGTGCACGCCAATGATGCCGGCGCATGCGGCGCAGACGGGGCTGCGGGCGGCGCTGCTGGCACAACACGGTTTTACGGCGACTGCCCATGCGCTGGACGGGCGCTACGGCTATCTATCAGTCTTCAGCGAGGAGCCGGACCTTGATGCACTGGCCGGGGACTTGGGGGAGCGTTTCGAAATTCTGCGCAATACCTACAAGCCATACCCGTGTGGCATCGTCATCCATCCGATCATCGACGCCTGCCTCGATCTGCGGCGCAATCACGGGGTGACGGCCGACGGGATCGTGTCGGTGGCAATCCAAGCGTCGCCCGCCGCAATGGCGCTGTGTAACAACCGCACCCCAACGGACGAGTTGCAGGCACATGTCAGCCTGCACCATTGGAGTGCCGTCGCGTTCATCCGCGGGACAGCCCGCATTGCGGACATGGATACCGATACTGCCGTCAGGGACCCGGTGCTGATGGCGTTTCAGAATCGCATCGAGGCAATGCTGGACCCGTCCCTGGCGGCGGATGCCGCCATGGTGACAGTGACACTGACCGACGGTGCCCGTCTGACCTCCCGCATCGCCCATGCCGTCGGCTCCGCCACTCGGCCAATGACAAACGCCGAGCTGGAGGAGAAGTTTGCCGGGATGGCGGTGCCGGTGATCGGGGAGGCGCGGACGCGTGCGCTGATGGCCCGGTGCTGGGAGGTGGAGTCACTTCCTGATGCGGGGGAGCTGGCGCGGATGGCGGCATAGGGCGCCCGCCGGTCCCGCAATCTGCTCGCCCCAGGTTTGCCGATCGGATCCACGCTCCTCAGCGTGCCGCGCTATCGCGATCTGTTATCTCGTCATCCGGGTGGGCGTTGATCCAGTGAGCGGAAACGGGTGGCGTCAGGTCCGGATCAGGCTGGACACCGGATCGATGCCATTGCTGTTCGGGAAGACTTCCGTCAGAGCGCGGCGGTCGAGGCCGAGATGGTCGGCCAGTATACCCTTTGCCACGGCCCGGAGATCGATGGTCGGCGCGAGGTCACGATTCTCGAATAGTTGTGTGTCCTTCAGTCCGGGCCAGGTGGCGCGCACTCTGCCGCCGGCGATGGCGCCGCCTAGGACGAAGGCGACGGTTGCCGTTCCATGGTCGGTGCCGTTCGTACCATTGATGCGTGCGGTGCGGCCGAACTCGGTCATGACCAGTACCGCGGTTTGCCGCCAAGCTGGGCCGATGGCGTCCTTCAGGGCCGCCAGCCCCTCGTCCAGTTGGCGCAGCGGGGCGATCAGGCGGCTGGCCTGGGCGGAGTGGGTGTCCCAGCCGCCCAGTTCCAGCGCGGCGATGCGCGGGCCGTCGGGTGCCCGCAGCATCTCGCCGGCGGCGCGGGCGAGGGTGGGGAACGCGTTGCGCGTCCTGGGGTTCGTGTCGTCGCCGGCCATGACCATGGCGCTGAAACCGCGGGTCTGCAGGCCGGCGGCAATGGCCGGGCCGGTGATCGGGTCGGCGGCATTCAGTGCGGCGATGCGGGCATACAGCTCAGGGGCGGGCTGAGCGAAGCCGTGCGGCGCCCAGTTGGCCACCTGCGCAGGCCCGCGCAGCAGCAGCGGGACGGATACGCCGATGGCCAGGGCGTCGCCATCCGGGCGCGCGACCGCGGAGGCGGGCAGGACAGTGACCACCCGGTTGAGCCAGCCGCTGGTCAGGCGTTGATCCGCGCCGGATTCCAGGCAGTCCTGTGCTTCGAAGTGGCTGCGCACGCGGTAGCCCCCAGCGACGGCATGGATCAGCGTAGCTTCATTGGCCAGGACCATGCCGTGGATACCACCGAGATATGGGTGCAGACCGTAGAAGCCGCCCAGGTCCAGCAAGCCGTCCGGCTGCCCGGGCGGGGGCGGCACGGCATTTCCGCGCAAGGCTGTCAGGCTGGGGTCCCCGTACGGCGCAACAGCCGCCATGCCGTCCAGTGCGCCGCGCAGGATCACGACAACCAGGCGCTTCTCGGTTCCTGCACCGGCGAGCGCGAGATGCGCGCCGCCCAGGCTGAGCGTGGTGGAAAGGCCGAGCAGGGCGGAGCGGCGGGTGATGGGCATGGGATCAGCGCCTCTGGAATTCCGGGCTGGTCAGCAGCAGTGTCATGGCGTCATGGCGGGAGCCGGCGTGGCGGATGACGGCGAGGGTCTCGGGCCGGAGGAGCGGGCCCAGGGTCGAGGCCGCGGTCTCGGCCACGTCACGGTCGCCGACACGGGCGGCGAATCCGTTCGCCCAGTCGATGCGCCGCAGCATTGCCTCTGGCGCGGCCCAGTCGGCCGCCCGGTCGGGCCAGCCATTCGGCGTGGGCGCGGTCCAGATCGGCTGCCCGAGGCCCGCCAGGATCGGGACGACAGGCACGGCATCGGGCGGCAGGGAGAGCGCGCGGATGGCTGCGACGACATAGTCCTGCGGCGTGCGGAGCTTGCTGCCTGGCGTCCACGCGGCGTCGAGGTGGACGAGTGCGGCGGACGTGGCGCCCAAATCCCCGCGCGTGTCACGTAACGTGGCCTCGATGGCGCGAACTGCATCAGGCGGCGGCGTGTCAGTGATGAAATGGCAGGCGAGCTTCATCGCGAGGAGGCGGTGAGTGGCGGGGTGGTCGGCCAGGAAGCGCAGCGCGGCGATGCCGCCGGGC
>DASQVN010000737.1:0-2914 GCA_035640755.1 Rhodopila sp. | reverse complement strand
GCCGGTATCCGCTCAAGCCGAGGATCGCCGCCCACGCCCCTGTGCCAGCCGCCGCTTGCCGCGCCCATGCTGAATTGAGCTAAAATGCGGCCAAACACCTGTCAGCGGGGGAAACCTGATACGAGCCAAGCGAGCGTGGGCGGCTGTGCCACGACGCGAACGTGCGTTGCGGGTCAGGTTCGCTCTTTCGCTGTCGCTGGCGGCGCACTTGGCTGCTGCATTGTTGTTGATCCTGGCAGGCCGGCATACGTCGCCGGATGCGGGCCCACCCATGCTTCCCCCGGTGTCACTCATGTATGAGGCAGCACCCCAGGCCCTTCCGGAGCAGGCCCGCGAAGAGGTCCCAGGCGCAACCGAACCCGCGCCGCCTGAGACAGCGGCTGCCGGCGCCACCGCCGAGCCACAACCGGCCGCGCTGCTCCCTGACCCGGTCCCGGAGCCATCCCCGGTGCGGACCGCCGAGCCCCAGCCGCCGCAGGCTTCGACGCCTGCCCCTGTGCAGGCGGAAACCCCTGTGCAGACGGAAACCCCGATACAGGCGGAAACCCCGACTGTGCCGCAGCCTCTCGCGCCCACGCCGGTTGGCAGGCCGTCGCCTCGCCGCCCCACCCGGCAGGGGCCGAAGATTGCGGCACGCCCCAAGGTGACGTCGCCGGCACCCGACTCATCGCCCGCATCGGATCCGCACGCAGCACCGGCCGCGGCACCGCCTGCCGCCGAAGGATGGAACACCCTGTTCGTCGCGTGGCTCGCCAGCCACAAGACCTACCCTGAAGCCGCCCGCCATCGTGGGGATGAGGGCAACATCACGCTCCGCGTCCGCATCCGTGGGGATGGCCAGGTGCAGGAGGTCGTTCTGCTGGGCAGCAGCGGCAGCACCGTGCTGGACGATGCGGCACAACTTCTGCTGCGGGGCGCCAAACTTCCGGAACCGCGTATCGAACTGACGCGGTTCATACGGCTGAGGTATCGACTGGAGGATTAGACCGCCATACCATGTCCTCGGGCGCGGATCGGACGTGAAAGCCAGCAGCCCGACGTCCTCAGCCTGGAACGATAAGCGGGCGTCATCCAGCGAGGCGTACGCAGGGGATGGAAACGATGAAGCGATGCGGCCTTCTGCCGGTCTCGTTGGGATTCGCGCTGCTTTCAGGGGCAGTGTTCGTCCCGGCGCACGCGCAGCCCGCAAGGACCGATGAGGCGCAACTCGACGTGGACATCACCTCGAAACGACTTGATATCGCACGTCAGCAGATCCAGCCGAGCCTGGGGGCAACGGATTACCGCTTCAGTCCGCAGGCGCTGCAGAATATCCCGCAGGGCGAAAACGCCAACGTCAACCAGGTGGTGCTGCAGGCGCCCGGCGTGTGGCAGGACAGCTTTGGCCAGATCCACATCCGCGGCGAGCACGGCAATGTCCAGTACCGGATCGACGGCGTGCAGTTCCCGGAGGGTCTGTCCTTCTTCGGCCAGGCGCTGGAATCGCGGCTCGCCAACTCCATCTCGGTGCTGACCGGTTCACTGCCCGCTCAATACGGAATCAATACGGCGGGGGTGATCGACATCCAAACCAGGACAGGATTCACCAGTCCCGGCCTCGCGCTCAGCCTGTATGGCGGCAGTTGGGGCTGGCTGCAGCCCAGCTTCCAGGAAGGCGGCCACAGCGGGCCGATGGACTGGTACATCAGCGGCGACTATCTGCGCAACAACCGCGGGATCGACAACCCTGCGCCAACCTATGGCGCTTTGCACGATACCACCAACCAGTTTCACGGCTTCGCCCACGTCTCGGGCCTGCTCGACCAGAACACACGACTCAGCCTGGTGGTCGGCGCCTACAACGGCCAGTTTCAGATCCCCAACATTGCCGGTCGGCCGACCGTGCCCGGACTGGTGGTCAACGGAATCGATACGTTTGCCAGCGCCGCGCTGAACGAACAGCAGCGGGAGTCGGCCAATTTCGCCCTGCTGGCCCTGCAGAAGCACTCGGATACCGTGGATGTCCAGGTCGCGCTGTTCGCCCGCAACAACTACCTGCATTTCAGCCCTGACCTCCTCGGTGACCTGCTGTTCAACGGCATCGCGCAGACGGCGACGCGATCCGATTTCGCCGCCGGCCTGCAGGCGGACGGCAGTTGGCGTGCCGCAGATGATCACACCATCCGCGGCGGCGTGCAGGTTCAGGGTGAGCGGGCGACGTTCCGCACCACCTCCAGCGTCCTGCCGGCCGATGCCGACGCCACGCCAACCTCTGACACGCCGTTCGACATCGGCCAGAACGGCGGCAAGACCGGTTGGCTCTATGGCGTGTATCTACAGGATGAATGGCGGGTGCGGCCGACCCTGACGATCAACTATGGTGCCCGGTTCGATCTGGTCGATGCCTTCACCCGCGAAAGCCAGATCAGCCCCCGCATCAATGTGGTCTGGCAGGCCACACTGAGGACCACGCTGCACGCCGGCTACGCGCGGTATTTCGCGCCGCCCGCCCTACAGGCCGTGTCCCAGACCAACATCGCCGCGTTCCAGGGTACCACCGCCGCCCCGCTAGTCACCCAGAACGACCCGGTCAAGGCGGAACAGTCGCACTACTTCGACATCGGCATCACCCAGAAGCTCCTGCCCGGCCTTCAGATCGGATTGGACGCCTATTACAAAAAGGCAACCAACGAAGGCGACGTCGGGCAGTTCGGTGCGCCCATCATCCTGACCGCGTTCAGCTATGCCAAGGCGAAGATCTATGGTGGAGAGGTCTCGGCCAGCTACGAGTCCGGCCCCTGGTCCCTCTACGCCAACCTCGGCTGGGCCAAGTCGCAGGCCACCGGAATCAGTTCGGCACAGTTCAATTTCGCGCCCGACGAACTCGCCTACATCGACTCCCACTGGATCTATGTCGATCATGACCAGCGTTGGA
>DASQVN010000736.1:0-5181 GCA_035640755.1 Rhodopila sp. | reverse complement strand
TGAGGCCGCCGAAAGGGTGGCGGACGCGATCCAGAACGTGGGTGTGGATCGGTGGCCGCGGTTCCTGGCCAACCTGGAACGGCATGTCGATCCGGCTGAGGCGATGGATCCCCAAGGGACGGAACCAGTGCCGTTTGTGGATGATGAGGGAAGGCAGCAGTTCAACTGGACTGGCAAACCGATAATGCGGCCAGCGGGAATGGACCCGCACTTCTTTGCGAGTCAACGTGCTAAGGACAGGGAATGGGTCGAGACCTTGCTTTCATCGCGCGGCGAAGGCGGCCCGGAGGCTGCAACTGCCATCCTCATGCGGCATCTATCAAAGTTCAATCGCGGCGCAGCTTGGGATGCGCAGCGCATAGGCGGCGCTTATAGGCCCGAATTTGTTGATTATGCGACTGTCGCCATTGGGCTTTACGCCGCTGCAGCCGGTATCTCGCGGGGTATAAGTCTCCACGTCCAAAATCTGTTTGCCATCACGAGCCACTTTGCATCCGATGCGGACATGGGTTCGCGTTTCAGGAATCTACTCGTCCGCAGCAGCATTCTGGCGTTGGTTCTTGGAACTGGGCTATTTCTGGTGCATAGCGTCCTGGACTGGTTCCGGTCGGATTGCTCCATCACCGTTGTGCAACACCTCCCATCGCCCGATGGAGCAAAGGAGGCGTTTGTCAAGGACTGGTTTTGCGAGGGCCCCGATGGTCACCAACGTCACGGCCGAGGTGTCCTTGGTTTCAAGACCGAGCGACCGGGCTGCCGCGCACGAAATTCCGCTCTTGGGGATCGACACGGCCGGTGTGACGGAAGATCGGCCGGTTATAGCTTGGGCCACATCTTCCATGCTGCGTGTTACCGCACCAGCACGCTCGCTACTCAAGGTCGGCACCAGACGTGCTGATGGAGTGACCATTGATCTACGTTTCGTCCCCAGTTGGGATGCAAGGCGGGCCATTCTGAAAGAACGGGGGAGGGAGCCGGACCCTTTGGAACAGCCACTCGGCTCGGAGACGATGGGCGCCAATCGATAGCAAATCGGACCGCGGCGCCTCTCATCCCGACCGCTCGCCGCATGACGCAAATCCCGGCAGTGAACCGACCGCGGGTGGGCGAAGTGGCTCCGGCCGCTCCGCCCAACTTGAAAGCGCTTCAGCCCTTCGTCTCCAGCCCCTCGGGCGTCGGGCGGCTTTCCACGACCTCATCGACGATGCCGAAATCGCGGCTTTCCTCGGCCGACATGTAGGTATCGCGCTCCAGCTTCCGCTCGATCGCCTCGATCGGCTGGCCGGTGTGGCGGACATAGATCTCATTCAGCCGCTTGCGCAGGGTCAGGATCTCGCGCGCCTGGATTTCGATATCGGTCGCCTGGCCCTGGGCGCCGCCGGAGGGCTGGTGCACCATGACGCGAGCGTTCGGCAGGGCGAAGCGCTTGCCCTTGGCGCCGGCGCAGAGCAGCAGACTGCCCATCGAGGCCGCTTGGCCGATGCACACCGTGCTGACCGGGCTGCGGATATACTGCATCGTGTCGTAGATCGCGAGACCGGCCGAGACGACGCCGCCCGGGCTATTGATATAGAAGGAGATGTCCTTGTTCGGGTTCTCCGACTCCAGGAACAGCAACTGGGCGCAGATCAGGGCACTGACCTGGTCATAGACAGCGCCGGTCAGGAAGATGATGCGTTCCTTCAGCAGCCGCGAATAGATGTCATAGGCACGCTCACCGCGGGCGGTTTGCTCGACCACCATCGGCACCAGCGCATTCGAGTAGATCTCGACAGGATCACGATCCCGCATTGTCGTCACCTAAGAGGTTCAAAGTCGGTTAAGGCAGCCGCTTATAGCGCGATCCGTCGGGCTTGGCCCAGTCCACGGTACGGATCGCGCCATAAGCGCTGGATTGCGCGCGATTCCCGTTCTCCGACGGTCCGCCTCAAACGATCGCGCGCTATAAGTAAGCCCGCACGCAAGGCTTGTCAGCAACCCGGATGTTCAGCCGGTGGCCTCGGCCTTCCCGGCCTCATCGTCCTTGGTCAGTTCCTCCGGGGTGACGGTCTGATCGGTGATGCCGGCGAGTTCAAGGACGAAATCGACGACCTTGTCCTCCAGCAGCGGGCCGCGGATCGTGTTGGTGAGCTGAGGGTATTTCCGGAACAACTCAAGCATCTGCATCTCCTGCCCCGGGAACTGCATCGCGCGCTGGTACATGGCGCGGTCCAGCTCCTGCTCGGTCACAGTGATGTTGTTCATCCGGCCGATCTCGGCCAACAGCAAGCCGAGGCGTACGCGGCGCTCGGCGATGCGGCGGTAGTCGGCGCGGAGGGTCTCCTCGTCCTTGCCCTTGTCTTCCTCATCCTCGGTACCGGCCTTGCGGGCGTTCTCGAACTGCTGCCAGATCTGGTTGAACTCCTGATCGACAATGGAGGGCGGAACGGGGAAGGAGACCATGTCGGTCAGCTTGTCCATCAGCTCCTTCTTGAGTCGCAGGCGAGAGGCGGAGTCGTATTCATCCTGCTGGCGGCTGGCGACGGCCTCGCGCAGCTTCTCAAGGCTGTCGAAGCCGAGCTTCTGGGCAAGCTCGTCGTCAATTGGTGGGATGATCTGGCGGCTGACCTGCTTGCAGGTGATCTCGAAGGTCGCCGGCTTTCCGGCGAGGTCCTTTCTGCTGTAGTCCTCGGGGAATGTGACATTGATCGTGCGGGTTTCGTTGGGCTTCATGCCCTCAATGCCTTCGACGAAGCCGGGGATGAAGCCTTCCTCGCCGACCTCGATCTGGGTGTCGGCGGCGGTGCCGCCCTCAAAGGGCTTGTCGTCGACCTTGCCGGCATAGTCGATGGTCGCGACCTCGCCTTTTGCGACACCGTAACCGCGGCTTTCGAGCACCTCAGCATCGATCGGCTCCAGCGTCCGGTTCGCCTTGGCGATACGCTCAAGCGTCCGATCCACGGTTTCCGGCGGGACCTCGGCCTTGTAGCGGGTGAGCGAGATGGTGCTGAAGTCCGGCAAGGTGACGTCCGGCAGGAGCTCCAGTTCCATCTTGAATTCCAGGTCGGCGGCTAGGGCGGTCGGGTTTTCCGTCACCAAGTCGATCTTCGGCTGCTGGGCCGGGCGCAGGCCACGCTCGGACAGGACACGCTGCATCGCTTCGCTGACCGATTCCTCCAGCACCTCGGCCGAGACGGCGGTGCCATAGCGCTGCCTGACGATGGGCAGCGGCACCTTGCCGGGACGGAAGCCGGGCAGGCGGAGGGTCTTGCCCAGGGTCGTCAGCCGTTCGGTGCGGCGGGACTCCAGGTCTGCAGCGGGCAACACCACGGTGAAACCGCGCTTGAGACCGTCGGATAGCGTCTCGGTAACCTCCATGTCCCACCCAATCCTTCACGAAATGCTGCAAAATGCCGCTGGGCTGGTGCGGGCGAAGGGACTTGAACCCCCACGGCTTGCGCCACCAGAACCTAAATCTGGCGTGTCTACCAATTTCACCACGCCCGCACCCCAGCGGCGACCCGAACGCGGCGATTTAGCGCAGGCAGGGCATGGGAACAAGCACCGCGGAAGATGTGGTGTGAAATCCGGACCGGTGGCGCCGGATTTTGCAGCGGGCACTTATTGCCTGAGCTGTCCGGGCGTGGGCTTCAGGCCTCCGACGAGTCCGCCTCTGGCCATCATGCGCTACCGGCTGCCCCACCTTGAAGCAAAGCGCATAGCACCCATGCACCGAAGCCTTTGACGTGCCTCGATGGGGATGCAAGCATACTAACGAGTAAACGCCACCCGGGTTTCCAGGCATTGTGCTAGATCAATGCACGATGTCAACGTCAGGTCACAACCGAGGGATCGAGGAAATGGGCACAACCAAGAGTACGAACGCAGCACCCCGTCCAAAGATAAAACCTAGCCCCGATCTGCCCGGCAATTTCACCCCCTCCCCCACCCGCGACTACAACATCGCCGCCGTCGACCGCACTTTGGACCTGCTGGAGGCCCTCTCGCGGATTGGTCCGGCGTCGCTGGCGGCCCTGGCTGAAGAAGCGGGGTGTACCCGCACCGCTGCGTTCCGCCTGTTGCGTACGCTGCAGGGGCGCGGCTTCACGATTCAGGATGAGGCGCGCGGCGTCTGGCGGCTTGGCGCACGCTGGAACGCGCTGAGCCGAGCGGCGTCGGAGCAAGGGGCGCTGGCGGCGACGGCGATGCCGTTCCTGGCGGCTTTGGGCAAGGCGACCGGCGAGAACGTTTACCTCCGTATGCGGGACGGCATGGAGAGCGAGACAGTCGCGATCTACCAGACCGACCCGACGATTCGGATGTACTCCGAGGTCGGCAAGCGCGGACCGCTCCATGCCGGCGCCGCGCGCATCCTGCTGGCCTTCGCGCCCGAGGCGGTGCAGACGCAGCTTCTGGCACAGCGCCTGAACCGGTTCACGCCGGCCACGCGTATCGATCCGACCTGGATTGCAGCCGATCTGCAGCGCATCCGCACACGCAACTATCTGATCACCTCGGATGAGGTCGTGGCCGGCGCGGTCGGCATTGCTGCGCCCGTACGGGATGCGACAGGGAATGTCATCGCTGTACTATATATTGCGACGCCGTCGATGCGGATGCGTCCGCCCC
This sequence comes from Rhodopila sp., assembly GCA_035640755.1. Taxonomy (GTDB): domain Bacteria; phylum Pseudomonadota; class Alphaproteobacteria; order Acetobacterales; family Acetobacteraceae; genus Rhodopila. The sequence goes on along the minus strand of DASQVN010000736.1, from coordinate 573 downwards.
GGCCGCGGACCGTACTGCCGCTGGTCATCGATGCGGCGAGCAAGCTGTCGCAGGCGCTGGGCGCCGCAGCGAAGCCGAGCGGTGCCGGGCCATTGCAGGAAGACAGCACGCCGGCGCGTTGGTCGCTGGGCAGCGGCATGGTGACGCAGTCACGGCCGCACACCATCTTCCGCTGACCTGGCTTCAGACCAAGCGCTTCCAGAAGAACACGGTGTCCACCGGCGTGCCGCCGGCATCAACCGCATAGCCGGGGATGCGGCCGGCTTCGGTGAAATTGCGGGATCGGCAGAGGAGTTCGGCCGCCGGGGTGGCGGGGGTGCCCAGGGTCAGCAATGACCGGCCGTAGGCTCGGGCCTGTTCCTCCAGCGCGTGCAGGATCATCCCACCGATGCCGGCCCGTCTTGCAGCGGGCAGCACCAGCACGTTCTTCAGTTCGGCGCGGTGACGTTGGTTGCCGGGCGTGTCGAGGCTGAGCAGGCCGGAGCCAACCAGCCTGCTGTCATGCCATGCACCGACCAGTATCGCACGGCCCGTGCCAACGTCGGCAGCCAGTTGGCAATAGAAGTTGGCTGC
>DASQVN010000735.1:0-9859 GCA_035640755.1 Rhodopila sp. | reverse complement strand
CCTGGGGGTCTATCTCTCGTCCTACACCGCCGGCCTGGCGGCGAATCTGCCGGGCGGCATCGGCGTGTTCGACACCGCCATGCTGTTCGGCCTGTCGCCCTATATCAGTGCGCCGGACATTGTCGGCGTCATCGTCGTCTTCCGGCTTTATTATTACGTCATCCCACTGTTCCTCGCGGGCACGATGTTCGCCGGCAACGAAATCCTGCTGCGCGGCGGCGGGCTGCTGCGGCATATCGGGCAGCTGGCTCCGGTGCAGGCGATCGGCCGCTGGAGCGAGCCGGATTTTGCTGTCGCTGCGACGACCGGGGCGGTGGCGCTGTGTGGCGTGCTGATGCTGTGCCTGGGCGTGCTGGCGCCACAGATTGATTTCTCCTGGATCGATCCAGACTACGCCGAGTTCGCGAGCCAGGCGGGACAGTTCATCCCGTCGCTGATCGGCGCCGGCCTGGTGGTGATGGCGATCGGGCTGTCGCACCGGGTCAACCTGGCCTGGGGCCTGACCATCCTGCTGCTGATCACCGGGGCGGCCTTCGCCGCGACGCAGGAAAACCGGCTGTGGGTGGTCGGTGTGCTGGCGCTGACGACGCTGCTGCTCGCACCGTTCCGCGCCTGCTTCTATCGGCACGCGCATCTGATGAGCGGCCCGCCCGAGCCTGCGACCATCCTGTCCCTGGTCGTGCTGGTGATCTGCCTGCTGTCGCTCGCCGTCACGCGGCCGCACACGCACGCGCTGCACAACAACGCCTTCTGGGCAGTGATCATGTCGCGGGAGTTGCCGAACTCGGTCCGGCTCGCGGTGGGCATCGCCGTGCTGTTTGGGCTGATCGCCATCTGGCAGTTGCTGCGGCCTGGGCGCGTGCGCTACCTGCCATGGGACAGCCGAGCACGGCAGGTGCTGTGGGGGCTGGGTGCCGCACCGGCGCCGGATAAGGTCGATGGAGTGGTAATGGGCGAATCGGAACGCGCTGCGATCCCGTTCCGTCGCTGCGGCCGTGTGCTGCTCGGCCTGGGCGACCCTGCGGGGGATGAGGCCGACCGCGTCTCGGCCATCTGGCGCCTGCGCGACCTTGCGCGGCAGGAAGGCCTCGACCCGGCCGTCTGGGATGCCGGGCCGGAGCTGCTGAAGATCTACAGCGATCTTGGCTTGACCGCGCTGCCGCTGGGTCCCGACGGGCTGCCGCTTCCGGAATCCGAGGGCGATACGCCGGCCGCCCAGCACTATCTGGTCTGCAAGGCCGAACGTGACCTCAACCTGCTTCTGCCTGTCCTGCCCGGTCTTGCGCGCGGGCGGCGCGGCGACGTCGCCGTCTCGGCCTGACGCTTGCCCGAGCTTCTGCCGTTGCTGGCGGCCGCCAGCCTGCTGGCCAGTCTTGTCACGCTGATGGCCGTGCTGGGGCAGGCGCGGACCGGCTCCGTCCTGCGCCTTCTGCTGGAGCAGGCCCAGGCGGGTGTTCGCGCGGAGGCCGAGACCACGCGGCAGGCGCTGCGGGCGGCCGACGCCGCAGGCGCCGATCGTGCCGCGCGATTGCAGGCTGCGCTGGATGTATCGGCAGAGCAGCTTCGTTCCGCCCTGTCGCATGACAAGGGCGAGTTGCGTGTGGCGCTGGCCGACGGCCAGCTACGCGCCGGCCGGCAGGTGGCGGAGCAGCTCGAAGCGGTCCGTCAGCTTGTCGATGCCAGGCTGCGGGAGCTCCGCGAAAGCAATGACCTCCGGCTGGCCGAGATCCAGAAGACGGTGAATGAGCAGTTGCACGCCGCGGTCGAGAAGCAGATGAGCGACAGCTTCAGCCGCGTGATCGACCAGTTCACCGCGGTGCAGAAGGCGATGGGCGACGTGCAGGCGGTGACTGCGCAGATCGGCGACATCAAGCGGCTGTTCAGCAACGTCAAGACGCGCGGCGGCTGGGGCGAGGCACAGGTGCGGGCCATGCTGGATGATATCCTGCCCCCCGGCGCCTACGAAACGAACAAGCGGGTGCGCCCTGAGACTGATGAGGTGGTGGAGTTCGCCGTCGTCATGCCGATGCGGGGCGAGAATCAACCGCTGCTGGCAATCGACGCGAAATTCCCCGTCGAGGATTACGAACGGCTGCTAGCCGCCTCGGAAGCCGGCGACGTCGAGGCAGAGCGGACGGCGGCCAGGGCGCTGGAACGGCGGGTGCGGGAGGAGGCGCGGAAGATCGCGGCGAAATACATCGCGCCGCCTGTCACCGTGGAGTTCGCGGTGATGTACCTCCCCACCGATGCGCTGTATGCCGAGGTGGCGCGGATTCCCGGCCTGGTGGATGAGATCGGGCGGGAGTGCCGGGTGCTGCTGATGGGCCCGACGCTGTTTCCGGCACTGCTGCGCACCATCCATCTGGGTTTCGTGACCCTTGCGCTGGAGCACAAGGCGGACCAGATCCGTGACCTGCTGGGCGCCACGAAGACCGAGATGCTGAAGATGGATGAGGTGCTGGAGCGGTTGCACAAGCAGGCCGGCGCCTTCAGCAACACGATTGAACGGGCGCGGGCCCGCACCCGCGCGGTCGGCCGGAAGCTGCGCGGAGTGGCGCAGATCGAGGCAGATCGGGTCGACGCGCTGCTGGAAATCGAAAGTTTCACAAGCGCCGACGGACTTGCAGAAAGCGAAGGTGAATCAGGTGGCTAGCCCTGCTTCCGCCGCCGCAACGCCAAGGAGTGCCGGCAAAGGCCGCACGAACTTTCGGCGAGCGTTGGATTTTCGGCCAATTTGCTATGGGCGAAATCCCAAATGAACGATATAGTGCCAAGCCGGTCGGAGTGAACTATCTGTGGTATGCACATTCTAACGAAGCTGTTAGTCTTTGCACGGAATGCGCATCCAAAGTGGGGAGCAAGCCGGTGCGGGTGCCGTGGCGGGCACAGGACACCTTGAATAACGCTGATGATAGGGACGATTTTCTCTTGAACATGACCAACCGCGGCCGCGGACGCCCAAGCCGGCGCCGCGGCTTCGACGACGATTTTGCCTTTGATCGTGCTCCGCCCGGCGATATGCCGCGGATTCCACCTTCATGGCCCTCCTCGGCCGGCTTCGGGCCCGAACATGACGCAACGGTGAAGTGGTTCAACCCGGAAAAGGGTTTCGGCTTCGTCGCACTGTCCGATGGTTCGGGGGATGCCTTCCTCCACGCGAATACGCTGAATCAGTCCGGCCACAGTTCCGTCAGCCCCGGCGCCACGCTGCGCGTGCGCATCGGCCAGGGGCAGAAAGGGCGCCAGGTTTCGGAAGTGATCTCTGTTGACGAAAGTACGGCGACGCCCGGCCGCGGGCGTGGCGGATCGGGCGCCGCCTATGGTGACCGTGGTGACCGTCCGGGGCCGCGCCGTGGGGCCCCGACCGGCCCATCGGTTGAAATGCAGGGCACGGTCAAGTGGTACAACGCCACCAAGGGCTTCGGTTTTGTTGCCCCGGCCGAAGGCGGCAAGGACGTGTTCGTGCACGCCTCGGCTCTGCAGCGCGCGGGCATTCCGCAGCTTGCGGAAGGCCAGACCATCTGGATGGATGTCGTCCAGGGTGCGAAGGGGCCGGAAGCGGCGTCGATCCGCACGAGCTAACCGCGCACTGGCGCATAGTCTGAACCATCGACCCGGCCCGAGCTTCCCCCCTCGGCCGGGTTTTCTCGTCGATCTTTCCTCTCCCACCATACTGCGGCATGCTCGTGCAAACTCCGCGGGAGGGTCAGCACATGCCGCCAGTCGTTTCCGTCATCGCGCCGGGCATGATGGGCAGTGCCGTGGCGAAGCGCCTGACGCAGTCGGGTGCAAAGGTCCTGACGGCACTTGCCGGACGGTCGGAGGCAACGATCGCCCGGGCCCGAGGCGCCGGGATGCAGGATGCCAGCCCGGCGCAGTTGGCCGAGGCCGATTTCGTCCTGTCGATCGTCCCGCCCGGCCAGGCGCTCGCTCTGGCCGAACACCTGGCGCCGGCCCTGGCAGCCGCCCGGCGCAAGCCGGTCTATGTGGACTGCAACGCCGTCAGCCCCGACACCGTGCTGCGGATCGACCGCGTGATCCGGGAAACCGGGACGCCGTTCGTTGACGGCGGCATCATCGGCCCGCCGCCGGAGCCGGATTCCAGCCGGACCCGCATCTACCTGTCGGGCCCCGATGCCGCGAAGGCCGCAACCCTGGAGCAGTTCGGCTTGTCGATGCCGATCCAGCCGGGCCCGGTGGGGGCGGCCTCGGCAATGAAAATGTCATATGCCGGTATTACGAAAGGATTTACCGCCCTGGGTGCCGCCATGATGCTGGCGGCATCCCGCGCCGGCACGGCGGATGCCCTGGTCAAGGAAATGGCGATCAGCCAGCCGGCCTTGCTGAAGTGGCTGACCACCCAGACCCCAAAAATGTACAGCAAGGCCTACCGCTGGGTCGCCGAGATGGAGGAGATCGCGGCCTTCATCGGAAACGACCGCCCGGGTGCAGCCTTCTACGAGGCCGCGGCCCGCCTTTACGAGACAATTGCGGCGGATTTTGACGGCCCGAATACAGAAACGGGATTATTGGACGCTTTTTGCGCACGCGCGAACCCTGGATGACAGAATTCCAGCAACGAATCGCAACATCCTCAGCAATTCGAACATCGCATTTGTAAGTCTTGGCGGCGCCGGTACGTGTCGCTATAAGGTGCCCGCGTCCTGTCGGGGGTGAATCGACCTGCCCCGGACGTTGCGAAACACGTGGCTGCGACTAAAAAGGTAAGCAGGATCGACAAGTATGATGGTGACTCTGCCTCCTGATTACCGCCCGACCGAGGATGAGGAGTTCATGAACCCCATCCAGTTGGAATACTTCCGGCAGAAGCTCCTGAAATGGCGCGCTGAACTGCTGAAGGAGGCGGGATTCACGCTGCAAAGCCTGTCCGAAGGCGGGATTCATGAGGCCGACATCACCGACCGGGCCAGCATCGAAACCGACCGCGCCCTGGAACTGCGCACCCGTGACCGCGCCCGCAAGCTGATCGCCAAGATCGACCAGGCGCTGGGCCGGATCGAGGCAGGCACTTACGGATACTGTGAAGAAACCGCCGAACCGATCGGCATCAGGCGTCTGGAGGCTCGGCCGATCGCGACCTTGTCGATCGAGGCGCAGGAACGCCACGAACGGATGGAGCGGATCCACCGCGACGACTGACCTGACCCCGGTCAAGCGCCGCACCGGCCCGCGCCCGGAACGCGGGCATATGTACGTGTGCGCCTCATAACGGGGTTTGACTCCCACCGCGATTGACCGCAACCTTTCCTCGATACCGAGGGGTGTCCCGCCGAGGGGGCTGAGATACCGCGAGAAGCCGCGAAACGCGGCGGTGCGGTGACCCTTGAACCTGAACCGGGTCATGCCGGCGGAGGGAACGGTTATGTCCTTTGGGACCCTTTTCCGCCATCGCAGGCCCAATGTTGATGTCGGAGGAGGCCCAATGACGGTCCAGTCGAAATCCACCACACGGCCGAGTTCGGTCACAACGGGGCCAATCACCGGGTCGCGCAAGATCTACTCCTGCCCGGAAGGCCGGCCGGACATCCTTGTGCCGTTCCGGGAAATCCCGCTCGACCCCGGCGCAAAGGAAGCGCCGTACCGGGCCTATGATCCCTCCGGCCCGTATACCGACCCATCGGTGACGATCGACCTTGAAGCCGGCCTGCCGCCGGTGCGCCGCGACTGGCTGGCCAAGCGCGGGTTCGAGCGGATCGCCGCTCGAACGGTCAGACCCGAGGACAACGGCAACGTTTCCGCCGACAGGGCGGTGCCGGCGTGCCCCGCCGACCACCCCGTGTTCGGCGGCAAGCCGGGCCAGGTTGTCACCCAATACGAGTTCGCGAAGGCCGGCATCATCACCGAGGAGATGATCTACGTCGCCCACCGCGAGAACATGGGCCGCGCCGCGATGATCGAAGGCGCGCGGGAGCGGATCGCCGATGGCGAAAGCTTCGGCGCCGAGATTCCGCCCTTCATCACCCCGGAATTCGTCCGCAGCGAGATCGCGCGGGGCCGGGCGATCATTCCGGCGAACATCAACCACCCGGAGCTGGAGCCGGTGATCATCGGCCGCAACTTCCTGGTAAAGATCAACGCCAATATCGGCAACTCGGCCGTGACCTCCGGCGCAGCGGAGGAGGTCGAGAAGCTTGTATGGGCGATCCGCTGGGGGTCAGACACCGTCATGGATCTCTCGACCGGGCGGAACATCCACAACATCCGCGGCTGGATCCTGCGCAACTCCCCGGTGCCGATCGGCACCGTGCCGATCTACCAGGCGCTGGAGAAGGTGGACGGTGACCCGGTGAAGCTGGATTGGGAAGTGTTCAAGGACACGCTGATCGAGCAGGCGGAGCAGGGGGTTGACTACTTCACTATCCATGCCGGCGTGCGCCTGGCCTATGTGCCGCTGACCGCGGACCGGGTGACCGGCATTGTCTCCCGCGGCGGCTCGATCATGGCGAAGTGGTGCCTGTCGAAGCACAAGGAGTCGTTCCTCTATGAACGCTTCGACGAGATCTGCGACATCATGCGGAAATACGACGTCTCGTTCTCGCTGGGCGATGGGCTGCGGCCGGGATCGAACGCGGATGCCAACGACCGGGCGCAGTTCGCGGAGCTGGAGACGCTGGGCGAGCTGACCAAGGTGGCCTGGGACAAGGGCTGCCAGGTGATGATCGAGGGCCCCGGCCACATTCCGATGCACAAGATCAAGGTGAACATGGACAAGCAGCTTCGCGAATGCGGCGAGGCACCGTTCTACACGCTTGGCCCGCTCACGACCGATATTGCGCCGGGATACGACCACATCACCAGCGCGATCGGCGCGGCGATGATCGGCTGGTTCGGCACGGCGATGCTCTGCTACGTGACGCCCAAGGAACATCTTGGCCTGCCGAACCGCGACGACGTCAAGACGGGCGTGATTACGTACCGCATTGCGGCGCACGCGGCTGACCTGGCCAAGGGGCATCCGGCGGCGAAGCTGCGGGACGATGCGGTCAGCCGAGCGCGGTTCGACTTCCGGTGGGAGGATCAGTTCAACCTCGCGCTCGATCCGGATACTGCGCGGGCGTTCCATGACGAGACGCTGCCGAAGGAAGCGCACAAGGTGGCGCATTTCTGCTCGATGTGCGGACCCAAGTTCTGTTCGATGAAGATCACGCAGGACCTGCGCGAGGAAGCGCAGCGGGTCGCGGGCATGGAGGCGAAGAGCGCCGAATTTGCGCAGATGGGCGGTGAGGTCTACGTCCCGGCACGGGACGCGGCGGAATAGAGGTTCGGCGGCGGGTCTTGTCAGCCTGCCGCCTTTTCCAATCGGCGGTCCACCCTCCATCGACGACGAGCGCGGTGCCGGTGATGAGTGCGGCGGCATCGCTGGCCAGGAAGACGACGGCGCCCATCAGGTCCTCGACCGTGCCAAGCCGGCCCAGCTTGATCTTCCGCAGCACGTCGCTGCGGAAGGCGTTGTCCTGGAAGAACGGCCGGGTCAGCGGGGTTTCGGTGAAGGTCGGGCCTATCGAATTCACGCGAATGGCGAGCGGGGCGAGATCGATGGCCATGGCTTTGGTCAGGCCCTCGATGCCGTGCTTGGTCATGCAATAGACCGTTCGGTTCTTTGCGCCGACATGCCCCATCTGGGAACTGATGTGGATGATCGACCCGCCGCGCCCGGCCGCGGCCATGCGCTTGGCAACCGCTTGCGCAACGAAATAGGCGGCGCGCAGGTTGAGGTTTGTTACGGTGTCGTAGTCATCCTCGGTCACCTCCAGGAAGGGGTGCGGACGGTTGGTGCCGGCGTTGTTGACCAGGATGTCGAACGGGGAGGCTGTATCGATTGCCTGGCGCACTGCGGAGAGGTCGGTGACATCGAGCACCAGGGGCGAGGCGTGCCCGCCCTCGGCGCGGATTTCCTCGGCTGCCTGGGCGATTTCGGCTTCGGTGCGTGATGCCAGCGTCACGTGCGCGCCGGCCTGCGCCAGCGCTGCCGCGGCCGCCAGCCCGATCCCGCGCCCTGCGCCGGTTACCAGTGCCTGGCGTCCGTCAAGGCGCATGCTTGGCGTGCGGGGAAGGGGCATGTCAGACACCATTCGTATCGCGGGGGAACCGACGATAGGCGAGACCGGTGAGGGCATCAACGCCCCGGCCCCATGATGAGATCAGCGTACCCGACGGTGCAGGCGCATCGTGGCCGGTCCCCACGTCGCGACAAGACGGGCGACGACGGGAATCCGCAAGGCAGGCACGATCAGGAACTGAAGCGGCAGCCGCCAGCGCAGACGCAGGTGGCGGGAGATGAAGGCAACGTGCGCCAGAGTGACCTTCTGCTGCGCGCAGTTGCCTGTCAGCACGCAGCGGCGGAAATCCGACGACATGGACCTGAAGAAGCGCGGCGCGATCAGATCACGGACATAGAAACGCGAGCGCTCCGGCACGTCCGGAAAACGTTCGATCAGCAGGCGGGCATAGATCAGCCGGCTTGCTGCCATGCGGGGCGAATATGAGCTGCTGCCGGAATAGATTCGCCACTTCGAGAGCGATTTCGAAATGAACTCACTATCGAACCCGGCGCGGAACAGGCGAAGGAACAAGTCGTCGTCCTCATACCCCGACAAGCGCTCATTGAAGCCGCCGACCTGCTGGAAGGCCGTCCGCGCGACCAGCGTAGCCGAAGGCAGGATGAACATATCGTGCCGTAGACATGTAACGAGATCGCACTTGGGATGGACTTGATGCGGATGTGCCTTGAGCACGCCACGGCAGACCATCTGGCCGGATTCGTCGATTTCATCCAGATCACTGTAGGTCCAGCCCAGGTTGTATCGGGTCGGATCGTGGAACGGCTTGACCAGTTCGGCCAAGTGATCTGGATGCCAAACGTCGTCCTGGTCAAGGAAGGCGAGCAGATCACCCCGTGCGTGTTCCACACCCGTGTTTCGCGCAGCCGATTGGCCGCCGTTTTCCTGCGAGATGATCCGGATGGGGAACTCTTGAGCCAGCTCGGCAAGAACCTCGGCGCTGTTGTCGGTCGAGCCATCGTCGATGACTATCACCTCGTCAGCCAGCAGGGTCTGCGCAAAGATGCTCTGGATCGCTTCAGCAATGTGACGGGCGCCGTTGAACACCGGCACGATCGCGCTGATCGACAAGTCGCGCGACGGCAACAGCGTTGCAGCGTCCGATGCGGGCAGGTCAACCATGGTGACTGGTCCGCGTGGCATTGCATCGTTCCGGTGAGTACATGCCGCGCGAATGTCGCACTTGCTTGGATTCTTGCATCGGCTGAATACGAGGTGAACAGGCGCAGCCGATACACTACTCCTGCCCGGCGGGGCAATATACGGCCCAGCCCTGATGTCGGCTCGGTGGCAACGCCAGGCACCACCTGACGGGTTGGCTTCAAGCCGCGATGACGGTAGCAACGGCGCCGCAAAGCATCGGCATGTCAGGGAACCGGCACATGGACCGCGTTCTATTCCTCCGAGGATCTAGTGACGTCTCGAGTCAAATTCTCGAGATCGGTGCTGGATATAACCCCGTCGCGCCGAAGCGCGGCGGCTGGCGGACGCATGTGGTCGATCATGCGTCGCGCGATGATCTGTGCGTGAAATATGCAGCGGCGCCCGGCGTGGATATCGGATTGATCGAGGAGGTCGACACCATCTGGCAGGGCGGGCCGCTGCAGGAGGCGGTGCCGGCCGATCTGGTCGGGGCCGTCGATACGATCATCGCCAGTCATGTGCTGGAGCATTTCCCCGACCTGATCGGGTTCTTCCAGTCGGCGGAGCGGCTGGCGAGGAACGCTGGCCTTCTGTCGGTGGCTTTTCCGGATCGGCGCTATTGCTTCGACTGTTTG
>DASQVN010000734.1:0-8146 GCA_035640755.1 Rhodopila sp. | reverse complement strand
GGAAACAGCCTGCCGCCGTTATCCTTCGGTGCGACCGGGCGAGGCTCGTTGTCACCGGGTCTGTTGTGTCGTCGGCTGCATACCAAGGCTCCGCCGATCGTGCATAGTGCACCACGCACTGCATCTATTGGCCAAGGGCCGCCGCGAGGGAACACCACATGAAAATAACCGGCATCGAAACCTACTGGACCCGGACCCCCTTCGACATGGGCGGCAGGCCCGCCGTCCAGGGCGGCCTCGACTGGCAGAACATGAACACCGTCTGGTTGCGAATCATGACCGACGCCGGCATCGACGGTTGGGGCGAAGCGTTTGGTCACGCGGGCTCCGCCGCGTCGCTCGCGGTGCTGGATATCCAGCTCGCGCCGGCCGTCCTCGGCCAGGACGCGCGCGACATCGCCGGCCTGAGGCGGCGGCTGTCCCAAGCTTGGCACGGCTACGGCCGCAACGGTCCGCACGTCCATGCGCTCTCGGCGCTGGACATCGCGCTGTGGGACATCGCCGGCAAATCCGCCAACCAGCCGCTCTGGCGCCTGCTGGGCGGATCGCCGGTCGAGACCATGACCTGCTACGCCAGCCTGCTACGCTACGGTGCCGCGGAGCAGGTGCGCGCCGCCTGCCGGCGCGCCGCCGAACGTGGCTATCACGACGTCAAGCTGCATGAGATCACCGTCCCCGAGATCGCCGCCGCCCGCGAAGCCCTCGGCCCCGATGCCCGCCTGATGGTCGATGTCAACTGCCCCTGGACGACCTGGCAGGCCCTTGCCATCTGCCGCGACCTCGAACCCCTCGATCTCACCTGGCTGGAGGAACCTGTCTGGCCACCCGGCGACCATGAGGGCCTCGCCCGCGTCCGCCTGGAAGGCGGCATCCCCATCGCCGCCGGCGAGAACGCTGCCGGGCTGCACGATTTCCGCGCCGCCTTTGAGGCCGGGGCCCAGGACATCGCGCAGCCCAGCGTTACCAAGATCGGCGGTCCTTCCGCGATGGTCGAGATCGCGGCGCTGGCCAAGGCCTTCGGCGTTCGCCTCGTGCCGCACAACGCATATTTCGGTGCAGGGTATCTCGCCTCCCTGCACGTCAACGCTGCCCTCGCCCCCGATGCGCCGTTTGAGCGCCTGTTCATCGACCTCGAGGCCAGCCCTTACCACGACCTGGTCGAGGCCCAGAACGGCAAGGTCCGCGTCCCGGACGGACCCGGCCTGGGCCGCGACCCCGACATGCACATCCTGCGCCGCTACCTGGTGAAGCAACCGACCACGCACACCGCCTGATGCCCGGAGAGACCCGCATGACCCGCTCCTCAAACCCCCCTCCTGGCAACCACCCTCCTGGCCAGCTCCGCGCCGCGCTGCGCCAGCCCGGCATGATCATCGCCCCCGGCGCCTATGACGGGCTGACCGCCATGCTGGTCGCGCAGGCGGGCTTCCCGGCGGTGTATATGACCGGCGCCGGCACCGCGGTCGCGCACGGCTACCCCGATTTCGGCCTGCTCACCGCAACCGAAATGGTCGCGAATGCGGCCCGCATGGCCCGCGCGGTCGAGGTCCCGGTCATCGCCGATGCCGACACCGGCTACGGCAACGAACTGAATGTCATCCGCACGGTGCGCGACTACGAACACGCCGGCGTTGCCGCCATCCACATCGAGGACCAGGTCGCCCCCAAGCGCTGCGGCCACCTGGATGACAAGGAGGTGGTTTCGGCGGAGGACTGGATCGCCAAGATCCGCGCCGCCACCCATGCCCGCCGCGACCCCGACTTCGTCATCATCGCCCGCACCGATGCCCGCGCCGTCATGGGCTTCGATGAGGCGATCAGCCGAGCCAATCGGGCGCTGGAGAATGGCGCCGACATGGCGTTTGTCGAGGCACCCCAGACACTCGATGAAATCCGCACCGTGCCGAAGCTGGTGCGTGGTCCTTGCCTGCTGAATGTCGTCTGGGGCGGCAAGACCCCGCTGCTGGACCTGCGTGAAGCCGAGGGGTGCGGCTTCAAGCTCGCCATCGTCCCCGGCCTGCTGCTGAAGCAGGTGATCGCCGCCTGCGACAATGCGCTGGCGGAACTGAAGCGGATCCATAACCATCCGACTCCACCGAACCAGATGACCGTGCGCGATGCCTTCAACCGCGTCGGCGCCCGGGAATGGGAGGCTTATCGCACCAAATTCCGCTGATCCGCGCTGGCTGACCGGTTTTCGTTGACCCGCACCGCCGGCCCGTTTAACTCCGCCGACCCTGACGCAACGAAACCTGGCACAACGGAAAAGGCGGATCGAATGGCTGTCAAAACGGTCAGCGAAGAAGAGATCAAGACCGGTGGCGTCGCCGCCGACCGTCTGCGCAGCATCGTCGAACGGATCGAGCGCCTGGAGGAGGAGCGCAAGGCGCTGGCCAGCGACATCAAGGACATCTTCGCCGAGGCGAAATCCGCCGGCTTCGACATCAAGGTGCTGCGGCAGTTGCTCAAGATCCGCAAGCAGGAAGCCGCCGAGGTCGAGGAGCAGGAGACCCTCCTCGACGTCTATCGCCGCGCACTCGGGATGTAGCTGTTCCCCCTGCGTGACCGCGCGGCGGCTCCGGGTGAACCGCCGCCGGGCGCACGCCCCGGTACCCACCGGTTAACCCTTCCTTAACCCAGCGCCGCTAACCTGCGGGCCAGATCCAGCACAGGGACCCTGGCCAGCCGCGATGTCGATGCTCGTAGGTAGCGTTTCGCCCGCATACACCCAGCAGGGGCCGACTGCGTTCACGGCGCTGACGCCGAGCCAGCTTGCGTCGGTCAGCAGCCGCCAGATCGCCGCGGTCAGTGTCGCCAATATCGCCGCCCTGAACCCGGCCCAGCTTGCCGCCCTGTCGCCGTCGGCGGTGCCTGGCCTGACCACCGATGCCGTGGCTGCGCTCTCGGCCGCGCAGCTTGCCGGCTTCTCCCAGGCGCAGGTCGGGGCGATGCAGCCGGCCCAGGTTGCCAGCCTCGCGACCGATACCCTCGCTGCACTGAGCCCGACCCAGGTCGCAGGCATCTCGGCTGCCGGCCTGTCCGCGCTCAGCACGGCCCAGGTCGCCAGCCTGACAAGCGCCCAGGTGGCCGCGCTGACACCCGCAAGGGTCGCCGCCCTCTCGACCGCGCAGTTCGTCACACTCGGCACGGACCGCATCGCCGCGCTCACTGCTCGTCAGGTTTCGTCGCTCCGAACGGACCAGGTTGCGGCGCTCACGTCCGATCAGGCCGCCGTCCTCAGTACCACGCAGGTCGCCGCGCTGAGCGCATCGCAGAGCGCGGCAATCGCGACGACCGACATCTCCGCCCTGTCCGCAACCCAGGTGGGCGCGATCACGGCCTCCGCCATTGGCGGCTTCACCGCCACGGACCTGAATCTGCTTTCGGCCGGGCAGGTCGCCGGTTGGGGCCGGCTGCAGCTTGCCGCGCTTCGGCTCTCGCAGGTCACGTCATTGTCCACCACGCTGCTGAGCGGGCTGACAGCGACCCAGTTCGCCGCCTTCCCCGCGGCCGATATCGCCGCGTTCACCACCGACCAGCTCGCCGCCCTGACCTCGGCCCAGCTCGGCGCGATGACCACGGCCCAAGCCGCATCCCTGGGTTCGGCGCAGATCAGCGTGCTGCCGCTCACCAGCTTCAGCACGGCCCAGATCGCGGCATTGTCCACGGGCGTGGTCGCCGGGATCGCCGGTACGCTGCTGGCCGCGCTCAGCAGCGGCCAGATCGCCGCGTTGACCACACAGCAGATGGCCGCCCTGGATGCGAGCCAGGTTGCCGCGTTGCCCACCACCGATCTCGCCAACCTGGGGATCGGCCAGGTTGCCGCGATCTCCAGCACCGGTGCCGCGGGCCTGTCGTCAGTCTCCCTCGGCGTCCTCAGCACGGATCAGGCGGCGGCGCTGCGTCCGGCCCAGATCGCCGCCATCGATCCCGCCGCGCTGACCACCTTGTCCGGTGACCAGCTCCAGGCCCTGTCCACGGACGCGGTCGCCGCGCTGGCAACCGGCACGCTCGCAGGCCTGTCCAGCGACCGGTTCGCCGCGCTGACCACCGCGCAGATCGCCGCGCTGTCCCCGTCCCAGGCTGCGGCAGCGGCGAACGACGCCGTCGCCGCGCTCACGCTCGCGCAACTCCAGGCATTCTCCACCGGGGCCATCGCCGCGCTGTCTGGCGCCGCGCTCGCCGGCTTGAATGGGGACCAACTGGCCGCGCTGACGACCGGTCAGGTCGGCGCGCTGGGCTCCGCGCAGGTTGCCGCGCTTGGCTCCGACCAGTTCGCCGCGTTCTCGGACGCGCAGCTCCAGTCGCTGTCCGCGGCCGGGATCGCCGGGCTCGACCAGGCCACGCTCACCAACCTGATCACCCTGCTGCGGCCGTCCCAGGTCACCGGGTTGACGGCGACGCAGATCGCGTCCCTATCCGATGCCACCGTCGCCACTCTGACCGACAGCCAACTCGCCGCCCTGTCAGCCACCCAGCTCGGCGCCCTTTCAGTCGAGCAGGTGGCTACACTGGGCACCGCGACCGCGGGCCTGACGTCGGACCAGATCCCCGGGCTGACGACGGACGACATCGCCGCGCTCCGCACCGACGCGTTCATCGCCCTGGGCAGCGCCGCGGTCCAGGCCCTGTCCGCGGCGCAGGTCGGCGCCATCACCACCGCCCAGCTTGCCGCGGACCGCGCAGCCCAGATCAATGCCTATACCAGCCAGCAGCTCTCCGAGATGACGGTGGCGCAGTTCGCCGCCCTGCATGGGTGACCCGCTACCCCGATCCCGGATCCTCCAGCCCGATCGCGCGCAGCCTGGCACCTTCCTCGTCCCAGCCCTTGCGTTCCTTGACGTTGAGGAACAGGTGGACCGGCCGCTCCAGCAGTGACGCCAGGTCCTGGCGAGCCCTGGCGCCAATCGATTTGATGCGCGCGCCCTTCTCGCCGATCAGGATCGCCTTGTGGCCGGGGCGGGAGACATAGACGGTCGCGTCGATCCGCACCGAGCCGTCCTTGCGCTCCTGGAAGGTCTCAGTCTCCACGGTGGCGCTGTAGGGCACTTCCTCATGGGTCTGCAGGAAGATCTGCTCGCGCACGATCTCGGCCGCCAGCAGCCGGTCCGGCAGGTCGGTCAGGTCGTCCTCGGGATACAGGAACGGCCCCTCGGGTACGGCGCCGGCCAGGGCGTCGGCCAGCCGGTCCACCCCGTCGCCGGTTGTCGCGCTGACCATGAAGGTTTCCTCGAACGGCGCGAACTGGGTCAACGCCGCGGTGAGCGGCAGCAGGGCAGGGGGTGCGACGATATCGGTCTTGTTCAGCACCAGCCAGCAGCGCCGGCCCGAGGCGCCGAGCCGGCCCGCGATCTGCCGCACATCCTCGGTCAGCCCGGCTCGCGCATCCACCAGCAGCGTCGCCAGATCGGCGTCCGCCGCGCCGGTCCAGGCGGCGGCCACCATCGCGCGGTCGAGCTTGCGGCGCGGACGGAAGATGCCGGGCGTATCGACCAGCAGCACCTGGGATGCCGCCCGCATCATGATGCCCAGCACCCGGAAGCGGGTGGTCTGCGCCTTGGGCGAGACGATCGACAGCTTCGCGCCGGTCAGGCGGTTCAGCAGCGTCGATTTGCCGGCGTTCGGCGCCCCGAGGATGGCGACGAACCCGCAGCGCGTGGTCATGATGACAGCCTCTGCAACAACGCCTCCGCGGCGCGCTGTTCGGCGGCCCGCTTGCTACCCGCCGTGCCGCTGGCATCCAGGTCGCCGACGCTAACAGTGACAGTGAAGCTGGGCGCGTGCGGCGGGCCCGCGCGGTCGGTCACGGCATAGACCGGCAGCTCCAGCCCGCGTTTCTGTGCCCATTCCTGCAGGCTGGTCTTCGCATCCTTTGGCGGTTCGGCCTGCCCGGCCATCACTTCGGCCCAGGCCCGCCGGACGAAGGCCCGCGCGGCATCCAGCCCGCCATCGAGGTAGAGCGCGCCCAGCGCCGCCTCCAGCGCATCCGCCAGCACGGTCGCACGCTTGGCCACGCCGGCCCGCGCTTCCCCTGGCGAGACCGACAGCGCGGCGGCGAGGCCGACCTTCTCGGCCACGTCGGCCAGTACGGGCTGCGACACCAGGTAGGCCAGGCGCCGGCCCAGTGCGCCTTCCTGCTCCCGCGGGAAGCGGTCAGCCAGCCATTCGGCCATCGCCAGGCCGAGCACCCGGTCGCCGATGAACTCCAGCCGTTCGTTCGAGGAGGGGCTATGGCTCCCTTCACCGCGTCCCCGTTGACCGCGTCCTTGGCCCTGCAGGGCGGAGCGGTGGGTCAGCGCCTCCCGCAGCAGTGCCGGGTGCTGGAAGACATGGCCCAGGATGGCTTCGAACGAGTCGGTCAAGTCAATGCACGGGGTTCAGCAGGCGGCTCCAGCGGATTTCGAACGGCCACTCCCACGCTTCCCACCAGGGATATTCCGCGTCGAAGGAGAAGAACAGGATTTCCGCCCGCCCCACCAGGTTCTCCATCGGCACGAAGCCGACCTTGTCCATGAAGCGGCTGTCCTGGCTGTTGTCGCGGTTGTCGCCCATCATGAACAGATGGCCCGGCGGCACGACATACTCGGGCGTGTTGTTGTAGGTCCCGTCGTCATACTCCTTCAGGATCGGATGCTTCACGCCATTTGGTAACGTCTCGATGTAGCGCTTCTCCATCATCCGCACGCCGTCGCCCTCGGCCAGGTACTCGCCGTCCGGCTTGCGCGGACAGAGTTCCCCGTTGATGTAGAGCTGCCCCTCGCGCACCTGCACCCGGTCACCGGGCAGCCCGATCACGCGCTTGATGTAGTCGACCGAGGTATCGTGCGGGTATTTGAATACCACCACGTCCCCCCGCTTCGGCACGCCGCCAAGGATGCGGCCGGTGAACAGCGGCGGTGCGAACGGCAGGGAATAGCGGGAATAGCCGTAGCTGTATTTCGAGACGAACAGGTAGTCGCCGACCAGCAGCGTCGGGATCATGCTGCCCGAAGGGATGTTGAACGGCTCATAGGCGATGGTGCGGACACCGATCGCGATCAGGCCGGCATAGACGATGGTCTTGACATTCTCGATCCAGGCACCGGATTGCCGCCTGGTTTTGGCCTTGGAGGTCGCCATCTGGGCAACAGACTTTCATGATGCGCGGGTATGGGCCGCTTCAAACCGCGGGATCAAGCCCATGCCCCGGTCCTGTGTCAAGGAAACGGATTACCCGGCCGGGACGGCCGAGATGATCACCTGGGCGTAGGCGAAGGGATATTCGTCGGTCATCGTCAGGTGCACCTGCGCGACCATGCCCGGCGGCGTGATCGCGCGCAGCCGATCCGCCGATCCTCCGGTCATCTGCAGCGTCGGCTGTCCACTCGGCAGATTGACCACGCCGAGGTCCGAGAAGAACACCCCACGCCGGAAGCCGGTGCCCAGCGCCTTGGCGGCGGCCTCCTTCGCGGCGAACCGCTTGGCAAAGGTCGCCGCCTGGATCTTCTCGGTCCGCCGGAATGCCTTGGCGCGCTCGGTCTCGGTGAACACCCGTTCCAGGAACCGCGTGCCGTAGCGTTCCATGACGGATTCGATCCGCCGGATGTCGCAGATGTCGGAGCCGATGCCGAGGATCATGGGCATGGTCCTCGGCTGGATCTCGGGGCTGTGTGGTCATGGCCGGGCTCTTGTCCCCGGGCCTGACCCGGGGTTCGCCGGCGGTTTGCGCACCGGCGGGACGGTGTGGGGTGCGGCGGCCGACGTGGCGGCGCCGTCTGGGGGTGGATGGCCGGGTCGAGCCCGGCCACGACGGAGAGGGCACGGGCTACGGAGAGGGCGCGGCGTACGGAGAGGGTACGGCGCGCGGGCGACACTCTTCTCTTCTCCCGTCTTCTCCTGATGCGCATGGGATCAGGCCCGGCCATGACGGAAACGGACGACCGTGTGCCCCGTACCGTCATGCACCCGTTGCCCGCTCGACGGACTTCACCGTGTTCAGCCCCCGCAGGCCCACGATCACTTTCGAGAGGTGCGCAACGTCGCGGACATCGACATCCACCAGCACCTCCATGAAATCCTGCTGGCGATTGATGATCTTCAGGTTGGCGATGGCTCCCTCCTGCTTGGCGACGGCGTTCGCCACGTCGGCCAGCGTGGTCGGTTCGTT
>DASQVN010000733.1:0-4506 GCA_035640755.1 Rhodopila sp. | reverse complement strand
TGATCCGCCTCAATCGCCCCGCCGCGTTGAACGCCCTGTGCGATGCCCTGGTCCGTGAACTGGGCGAGCAGCTTCTGGCCTTCGATGCCGACAAGGGCATCGGCGCCATCGTCCTCACCGGCAGCGACCGCGCCTTCGCCGCCGGCGCCGACATCAAGGAAATGCGCGACCGTACCAACCCCCAGGCCATGATGGAGGATTTCATCGGCGCCGGCTGGGAAACCGTGCTGCGGGTCAAGAAGCCCGTCATCGCCGCGGTTGCCGGCTTCGCCCTCGGCGGCGGGTGTGAGCTGGCGATGATGTGCGACATGATTTTCGCCGCCGATACCGCCAAGTTTGGTCAGCCCGAGATCAACCTGGGCGTCATTCCGGGCGCCGGGGGAACCCAGCGCCTGACCCGCGCCGTCGGCAAGTCCAAGGCGATGGACATGGTCCTGACCGCCCGCATGATGGACGCGGCGGAGGCCGAGCGCGCCAACCTGGTCTCCCGCGTGTTCCCGGCGGATCAGTTGCTGCCGGAAGTGATGAAGATCGCCGAGCGAATCGCGTCGCTGTCGCCGGTTGCGGTCCAGTTCGCCAAGCAGGCGGTGAATCGCGCATTTGAGACAACCCTCGTTGAGGGCGTCCGCCACGAACGCGCGCTTTTCCTGTCCCTGTTCGGCACGCCGGACCAGAAGGAGGGCATGGCCGCGTTCGTCGAGAAGCGGAAAGCGAACTTCCAGTTGGGCTGAGCCCGGCGTTGCCGGCGGAACCCGGCAGTACGTGGCGGTAACGCAACGGAGAATCGGAATCTCTGCGCCTGGAAGTCGAATTTGCGGAGCGGTAACGTCTCTTTAACGCGAATTCTCTAGAGTAATTATTCAAGACGGGGTAGGGGACGAGCATGTCCCCTGGCCCCGCCCCTTCGCCCGGAACGTCGTCACATCGGCAGCCTCGCGGCAAGAGGTCCCCTCACATTCTGCTCGTCAGCCGGAGCGTGGCGTGGCGGGATGCGGTACGGGACGCGGCGACAAGCCTCGGCGGCAAGGCCAGCATCGCCCGCGGCGGGCGGGATGCGCTGGCCCGACTCGCCACCGTCAGCCCGCACTACTCCCATCTCCTCGTGGAACGCTCGGACGCGGAAGGACTATTCAATGCGCTGGCTGATCTCGCGCGCGAAGTCGCCGGCCCTGATACCGACATGCTGGTACTGGGTGGCGAGACAGCGGCAAACCCCCGCGTGCGTGCGATCCGCCGCGCCGATAGGGGCTCGGTCATCGAGGCGCTGATGGCCGACCCGCCGCCGCGCGACGCGGACGCGATCGATCTCTCGGAATTGCGCGCCGCGTTGGATGGCGCCCGGATCGACACGCGCTACCAGCCCATCGTCCGCCTTGCCGACCGCCTCCCCGTCGGGTTGGAGGCGCTGGCGCGCCTGAACCACCCGGCGCAGGGCGTCGTCCTGCCGGACCGGTTCATTCCGATCATCGAGGATGCGGGCCTCGCCGGCCGCCTGACCGACATCGTCTCTGGCCGCGCGCTGACCGACCTGGCGGGTCCCGTGCTCGCCAGCCAGGGACTTGCGCCCCAGGGATTGGCCCCCCAGGGACTGGCCCCCCAGGGGCTGGTCATGGCGCTGAACTTCCCGCTGGATGTGCTGCTGCATCCTGCCGCGCTCCACCGGCTGGAGGCGCTTCGGCTGTCGTCCGGCATCGCCCCGGAGCGGATCATCATCGAGCTGACGGAAAGCCGTCCGGTTGAGGACTTCGCGACCCTGGGCCGCTCTTTGGAATCGCTCCGCTCGCTGGGCTACTGCGCCGCGATCGATGATGTCGGCCCTGCCGTGCCGCGCCTCGGCCCATTGCTGGAACTGCCGTTCACCAGCCTGAAGCTCGACAAGGAGAGGGTGCAGCGTGTCAACACCGACCCCGATGCGCGCAGCTTCCTGCACCGGACCATCGCCAGCGCCAAGGCGCGCGGCCTGACCGTCGTGGCCGAAGGGGTCGAGACCGCCGAAATCTGGGACGCCGTGCGCGCCCTCGGCGCCGACGAGGCTCAGGGTTTCCTCGTCGCACGGCCCTTGCCCCTGGCCGCCGTGCCGGTCTGGCTGGAGCATTGGAGCAACACCGCCCAGCCCTGACCGGTGCCCGCCCGTACTTGCCAACCGGACTTGCCAACCCGTCCGGCGCCACCCAGACTGCCCTGGTCCTGGACCGGGGGAAACCACAATGCCCATCCCTTCGCCCATCCGTGGGCCCACCCCTGTGCGGGTTCTGCATGACGGATTTGCCGCCGAGGCCGCGTTCCTCGATCTGTCGGAGCCTCAGTCCGATGCAACGATCGCCGAGATCCAGGCTGCGATCGATACGTGGCCGGTCCTGGTGTTCCGCGGCCAGCATCTGACCGACGTGCAGCTCCGCGATTTCGCCGCCCGCTTCGGCCCGCTGGAGATCGGGCGCTCCGCCGCCCGCCCGGGCCGCCGCCGGCTGGCGATCCCGCAGATCGGCGATATTTCCAACCTCGACGAGGACCACCAGGTCCGTGACCTGAATGACCGCCGCCGTCTCGACAGCCTGGGCAACCGGCTATGGCACACCGATGCCTCCTACATGCCCGTACCCGTGGTGCTGGGCCTGCTGCACGCCGTCACGCTTCCCCCGCCCAGCCCGTTCGGCAACGGCGAGACCGAATTCGCCGATATGCGTGCCGCCCACGACGCTCTGGCGCCTGCGACCAGGGACGCGATTGATCCGCTGGTCGCCGAACATGACGTATTCTGGTCCCGCGCGCAGATCGGCTTCACCGATTTCCCGGCGGAGGAGCGGGCGAAGTACCCGCCATCGCCCCAGCGCCTCGTGCGCCGTCATCCGGCGACCGGGCGCAGGAGCCTCTACCTGTCGGCCCACGCCTCCCACATCATCGGCTGGCCGGTTGCGGACGGCAGGCTGCTGCTGATCGACCTGACCGCGCATGCCACGCAGCCCCGGTTCGTGTACCGGCACGAGTGGCGCGTCGGCGACCTGGTGATCTGGGACAACCGCTGCACCATGCACCGCGGCCGCCCGCACGACGAGTCCGCCCCGCGTGACCTGCGCCGGGCAACGACGCTGGATATAGGGTCAACCCTGGTGGAACAGGCCGCCTGAGGGGCGCCCGAACAGGAAAGGGGAAACGACACGGCCATGAGTGCTCTGCAAGGCATCCGCGTCATCGACATGACGCACAACCAGGCCGGCCCGGCCTGCGCCCAGATCCTGGGCTTCCTGGGCGCCGACGTCATCAAGCTGGAGGAACCGAAGGGCGGCGACGTCGCCCGCATCAACATGCGCGACCGGCCCGACAGCGACAGCCTGTTCTTCCTGATCCTGAATGCCAACAAGCGCAGCCTGACGCTGAACCTGAAGACCGAGGAGGGCAAGGCGCTGTTCCGCAAGGTGATCGCCGAGTCCGACGTGCTGCTGGAGAACTTCGGTCCCGGCGCGCTGGACCGCCTCGGCCTTGGCTACAAGGCCCTGTCGGAGATCAATCCGCGCCTGATCTATGCGACCATCAAGGGTTTTGGCACCTACGGCCCCTACAGCGGCTACAAGAGCTTCGAGCCGATCGCGCAGGCCATGGGCGGCGCCATGGCGGTCACCGGCTTCCCCGAGAACCCGCCGACCTACGTCTTTCCCGCCATCGGCGATTCCGGCACCGGCATGCACATGGCCATCGGCATCCTGGCCGCGCTACAGCAGCGCCACCACACGGGTAAGGGGCAGCATGTCGAGGTTTCCATGCAGGATGCCGTGGTCAACCTGATCCGCGTCAGCCTGCGCGACCACCAGCGTTTCGGCCACCCGCCGCCGCGCACCGGCAATCAGCTCGGCCGTAGCGTGCCCGGAACCACCTATCCCTGCGCTCCCGGCGGTCCCAATGACTACGTGTATATCTTCGCCCAGCCGCAGATGTGGAAGCCCTTCCTGGGCGCCATTGGCCGCCCGGAGCTTGCCGACGACCCCCGCTTCGCCACCCCCGAGGCGCGCTGGGAAAACCGCGCCGCGCTGAATGCCATCGTCGAGGACTGGACCCGCAGCCGCACCAAGCATGAGGTGATGCGGATCCTGGGTGAGGCCGGTGTCCCCAGCGGTGCCTGCCAGGACACCGGGGAGGTGCTGTCCGACCCGCACCTGCGCGAGCGGGAGATGATTGTCGAAATCGATTACCCGACGCGCGGCACGTACCAGACCGTCGGTTGCCCCATCAAGCTGTCCGACTCCCCCGCCGCGATCACCCGCCCGCCGCTGCTGGGTGAGCACACCGCAGAGCTACTGTCGGCCCTGTGCGGCATTGGACGGGACGAACTGGGGCGACTGAAGGAAACCGGCGTGGTCTGAACAGGGGGGCGTATCGGTTAACCCGGACTACGGATAACGGGTGAGGGGATTCCCAGAGGATCAAGGGTTTGACAGCATCGGTTTGCGACAACTGAGCCTCAAAGCCGGTCTGGAGGATCCCTCAATGGCCATCGATATCACGGCCCTGTAT
>DASQVN010000732.1:0-3992 GCA_035640755.1 Rhodopila sp. | reverse complement strand
CGGGCAGGCCTATGCGTTCAGCGTGTTCAACTTGCCGATGACCCGTCTCATCGGCATCACGCAGCCTGCCGCGGCCGACTGGAAGCTGACCGAACTCGGCTGGATTTTCAGCCTGGCCATCTTCTTCCTTGGCGTATCGGCGGCCCTGCTTGGGCGCTGGGTGGAGGAAGGTGGTCCACGCCGCGCCATGTTCACGGCCGCGCTGTGCTGGGCCGGCGGGTTCTTCCTGGCCGCGATCGGGGTCCATCTGCACAATCTCTGGTTCATCTATTTCGGCTATGGAGTACTGGGCGGCTTTGGGCTTGGGATCGGGTATATCTCTCCCGTATCGACGCTGATCCGCTGGTTCCCGGACCGGCCGGGGATGGCGACCGGCATGGCGATCATGGGCTTCGGCGGCGGTGCCTTCATCGCCGCGCCGCTGTCGGTCTGGCTGATGAACCGGTTTTCAACGCCGAGCCATGTCGGGGTGGCCGAGGCGTTCGCGGTCATGGGGCTGATCTATCTCTGCTTCATGATGGTCGGTGCCGCGATCGTGCGTGTTCCACCGCCGGACTGGGCGCCATCCGGCTATCAGGTGCCGACGGCGACGAAGCGTCTGATGACGACGCGCAACGTGTTCGTCTACGACGCGCTGAAGACGCCGCAGTTCTGGCTGGTCTGGTGGGTGCTGTGCCTCAACGTCACCGCCGGCATCGGCGTGCTCGGCCAGGCCTCTGCCATGAGCCAGGAGATGTTCCGCGGCCGCATCACCGCGGTTGCTGCGTCGGGCCTGGTCGGCCTGTTCAGCCTGTTCAACATGGGCGGCCGGTTCGTCTGGTCGTCGGTGTCCGATTACATCGGCCGGAAGAACACATACTATGTGTTCTTCGTGCTTGGTGCGATTCTCTACCTGCTTGTTCCAGGTACCGGTGCCGCGGGCAGCGTGGCGGCGTTCGTGCTGTGCTACGCCCTTATTTTCAGCATGTACGGCGGCGGCTTCGCCACCGTTCCCGCCTACCTGCGCGACCTGTTCGGCACGCGCTACGTCGGGGCGATCCACGGCATGCTGCTGACGGCGTGGTCGATGGCAGGCATCTTCGGCCCCGTACTGGTGAACTACATCCGTGAATACAACGTCACTCACGGCGTGGCTGCGGCGCAGGCCTACAACACCACCATGTATGTCATGGCGGCGCTGCTGGTCGTTGGCTTCATCTGCAACCTGCTCATCCGGCCGGTCAGTGAGCGGTTCCACATGGCGATGGCCGAGCCGCGTGCCTCGGCCGTAGGAGGGGAATCATGACGACAGGACAACAGAATGCCGGTGGCAACGGCGTCAAGCTGATCCTGGCGTGGGGCTTCGTGGGCATCCCGCTGGCCTGGGGCGTGGTGCAGACCCTGGTGAACGCGGTCAAGGCGTTCCAGTAGGTCCATACCTCCCGACGCGCCGGGGTACGGCCGGGTTTTCAGCCCGGCGGGGCTCCGGTAAGCCGTCAGGCGGGACAGGAAAGAGGAATGGCGTGAGGGAAATGCCGTGGGGGGAGACGCCATGAGCGATACGCTGCCGACCGCGACCCGTGTCGCCGATCCGGGCATCCGTGCCCTGTATTGCCTGGAAAACCGCTGGCAGGCCTGGCTCGATGTCGAGGCTGCGCTCGCGCGCGCGCAGGCCGAGCTTGGCATCATCCCGGCGGCTGCGGCCGAGGCGATCGCCCAGGCGGCGAGGCTGGAGAAGCTGGACCGCAAGCGCATCGACGAGGGTTTCGCCCGCACCGGCCATACCATCGTTCCGCTGGTGTGGGAGCTTGCCCGCGTCGTCGGCGACCCGTTCGGCGGCTGGGTGCATTGGGGGGCGACGACGCAGAACATCACCCAGACGGGCGATCTTCTCGTGCTCCGGCAGGCGCACCAGGTCTTCCTCCGGCTGATCGGCGCCGTTCTCTCGGCCATGGCCGATCTGGCCGAGAAGGGGGCGGAGATGCCGATTCCCGGCCGCACCCACGGTCAGCACGCCGTGCCCGCCACTTTCGGCTACAAGGTGGCCGTCTGGATCGACGAGCTGATCCGCCATGTCGAGCGTCTGCGCCAGGCCGCGCCGCGGCTGTTCGTCGCGATGCTGGGCGGCGGGGCGGGGACCTTCGCCTCCCTCGGTGAGGACGGCCCCAAGGTGCAGGCCGGCATCGGCCGGCTGCTGGGGTTCGGCGCGATGGCCGTGCCGTCCCGCGCTATCGGCGACCACCTTGCGGAAAACGTCAGCCTGCTGGGCCTGCTCGCCGCGACGTGCGGCAAGATCGGCCGCGAGATCTACACGCTGATGAAGACCGAATTCGGCGAGGTCGAGGAGCCTGTGCCGCCCGGCACCGTCGGCAGCTCCACCATGCCGCAGAAGCGTAACCCGAAGCTCTGCCAGGACATCATTGCCGCGGCCGCGGAGATCCGCGCGCAGGTGCCGCTCGCGCTTGAAGCGATGATGACCGAGCACGAGGCCGACCGCACCACCAGCCTGATGATGGACACCGCCGAATCCCGCGCCTCGATTGCCACCGGCGACATGCTGAGCCGGCTTGCCGAGGTGATGCGCGGCCTCCGGCTCGATCCCGCGCGGATGCGCGCCAACCTGGACCTTGGCGGCGGGCTGATCATGGCGGAGGCGGTGATGCTCGAGCTTGGTGCTGCGATCGGCCGCCAGCATGCGCATGACGCGGTGTACGACGCCGCCCAGGCTGCGTTCGTCGAGGGCCGGCCGTTCGGTGAGAAGCTGGCAGCCGACCCGCGCGTTGCCGCGCACATGACGCGCGAGCAGATCGCGGGCCTGCTCGACCCGACCGCCTACACCGGTCTCTGCGCGCAGATGGCACGCGAAGGTGCCGCCCGGGGGCGCACCATGGCAGGGGAGTTGCTGCGACATGCCTGAGCTGGACGTCGATCACTTCCGATCCTGGGTTGGCCGACAGGAAGTCCTGCATGACCGGGTGACGCGGTTTCCCGTCGCGGCGCTCTCGGCGACGCTCGACCGCGACGACCCGCCGCCGGCTGCCGGTGATGCGCTGCCGCCTCTCTGGCACTGGCTCTACTTCCTCCCCACCGCGCGGCAGTCCGCCCTCGGCCCTGATGGCCATCCGGCACGCGGCGGCTTCCTGCCGCCGGTGCCGCTGCCGCGCCGCATGTGGGCCGGCGGCCGCCTCGTGTTCCATCAGCCGCTGCGGGTGGATGAGGAGATCACGCGCGCCTCCACCGTGCGTGACGTGACGGTGAAGCAGGGGCGGCAGGGTCCGCTCTGCTTCGTGCTGGTGAAGCATGAAATATCCGGCGCGGCCGGCCTTGCGCTGGAGGAGGAGCACGACATCGTCTACCGCGGCCTGCCTGGGGCCGGCGAGGCTTCTGCTGCGCCCAAGCCCGCACCGACGGACGGCGTCTGGCGCCGGGAGGTGCGCCCCGACGACACGATGCTGTTCCGCTACTCCGCGCTGACCTTCAACAGCCACCGCATCCACTACGACCGCCGCTACGTCACCGAGACCGAGGGCTACCCGGGCCTGATCGTGCACGGCCCCCTGATCGCCACGCTGCTGATGGACCTGCTGCGCCGGAACACGAGCCGCGTGGTGAAGACCTTCCGCTTCCGCGCTGTCAGCCCGCTGTTCGACATCGCACCGTTCTCGGTGCACGGCCGTCCCGAGGCCGACACTGCGGCCTTGTGGGCCCGCAACGGTGCCGGCGAGCTGGCGATGGAAGCCGAGGCGGGGTTCTGACCGTAGGGCGGCGCAACAGACGCGGCGCATTCGTGCCTGTGGAACGGCCATCCTGTCGTCGGTTCGCTATCCGGGCGACTGCAATGTTCGTTAGAGAAATGAGCGGACCTGCGCCTCGGGATCTCCGGCCGCCACGGGGTCATATTCCATGACATGACCAAGGTAGATGCCAGGCTGGAGACGCGATGCCCACGGTGAGAAGGAGAGTGAATACCGATATCGATAATGGAGACACGGTGCCTCCTCAAGCCGCCGCAG
>DASQVN010000731.1:0-10950 GCA_035640755.1 Rhodopila sp. | reverse complement strand
GAAGCGGGGGTTCGAGCGGCTGCGGCCTTATCTGTTTTGCGTGGCGGTGATGCTGCCGTCGTTGGCACTGCTAGGCTTCTACCAGGGCGGGCGGCGGGTCATGGCGTTGCAGCATGATGCGGCGTGGCGGGCGGCGAACCTGGCGCCGTGGCAGGTAGGGCAGGCGGCGCAGAATGCCATGCTGCGCTGGGAGCGAAACGTCAGCCTGGAGGTAGTGCTGGGGCTGCTGCTGCTGGTGCTGCTGCTGCGCGCGGCACGGGCGTGGCGGGAGCAGCGGGCAGGGCTGATCCGGGTCAGCTACCCGGATGGGCGGGTTTCGCGGGTGCCGCCCGGGTTCTCGATCCTGGAGGCGAGCCGGGCGGCGCGGATTCCGCATGCCAGTGTTTGCGGGGGACGGGCGCGGTGCTCGACCTGCCGGGTGCGGATCGTGGAGGGGCTGGCGCGCCTGTCGCCGCCGCAGGCGAACGAGCAGGCGGTACTGACGCGCATCAACGCCCGGCCGCAGGTGCGGCTGGCGTGCCAGACGCGGCCGGCCGGCGATGTTTCCGTGGTGCCGCTGCTGCCGCCCTATCCGGTCTCGGCCGCGTTGCGGCAGCGGGTGGTATCGTATCCGGGGGAGGAACGGTTCATCGTTGCGCTGGTCGTGGACATGCGCGATTCGACGCGGCTGGCGGAGGCGCGGCTGCCGTTCGACACGGTGTTCATCATCGACCGGTTCGTGAACGCCATCGGCAGCGCGGTGGCAGAGGCCGGGGGGCTGCCGAATCATTTCACCGGCGACGGGTTGATCGCGATTTTCGGGCTGGCGTGCAGTGCCGGGATGGCGTGCCGCCAGGCGATGGACGCGATCGGGCGGATCGGGCGGAATATCGAAGGCCTGAACAAGGTTCTTCTGACCGACATGGCGGAACCGATCCGGTACGGGATAGGGGTGCACGGCAGCACGGCGGTGGTGGGCGAGGTCGGCTATGCGGAAAGCCGCGTGTTCACGACGCTGGGCGAGGCCGCGCACGTCGCGACCCGGCTGGAGTCGGCCTGCAAGGAGTTCGGGTGCGCTGCTGTTGTTTCGGAATCGGTTGTCATGCGCAGCGGGTACGATCCGGACCGGTTCCCGCGGCATGAATTGACGGTCAGGGGGCGGCAGGCGATGCTGGCGGTGCATACGATCGACGATGCCGCGCGCCTGCCGGCGCCGGACAGGGCCGGTGCGCTCCGGCGGCAGCATCGGCCCGGGGAGGGGGAGAGATGGACGCAGCCGAGCGCCGCAGGATCCTGAGCAGGGCAGGGTTGTTCCAGGGCTTGCCGCCGGCCGACATGGATGCCGTGCTGGCGCGGGCGGTGGTGAAGCGGGTGGGGCGGGGCGACGTGATTCGCCGCCGGGGCGATCCGGGGACCGGGATGGCGGTCATCGTGACCGGGCGGGTTCGGATCAGTCTCGTTTCGGAGGATGGGCGGGAGGTGACGCTGACCGTGCTGGGCCCGGGAGACATCCTGGGCGAAATGACGCTGATCGATGGCGGGCCGGTCAGTGCGGATGCGACGGCGCAGGAGGATTGCGTGCTGCTGACACTGGAGCGGGGACAGTTCCTGCGGCTGCTGCGGTCGAACAGCGAATTGTGCCTGCATCTGCTGAAGGTATTGTCGGAGCGGCTGCGGCGCTCGAACGCGGCGCTGGAAGACATGGCGCTGCTTGACCTGCCGACGCGGCTGGGGCGGATTTTGCTGCGGTTGTGCAAGGACTATGGGGTTGCAGGGCCGCGAGGCACGCGGATCGAGGTGAAGCTGTCGCAGAAGGACCTGAGCAGCCTGGCCGGAGCGTCGCGGGAGAAGGTGAACAAGCAGCTTCGGCAGTGGGAGATGGATGGGGTGGTCGGAAAGGATGGCGGCCGGCTTCTGGTGATGAAGCCGACCGCGCTGGCGCCGTTGGACTGACGTCTTGTGGTGAAATGGCGCCGCGTGTTCTGCGTCGGCGCCGTTGCCGGTGGATCAGCTTCGGTTGCTGACCTGGGCCAGCAGGCCATGGGTGTTGCCGGCGGCGTCCATGTAGAAGCCGACGATTTCGTCCTTGTCGTTCAGGCCGTTGATGACCGTTTCGGTCTTGGCGCCGGCATCAATCGTCGTGTACCGGCCCTTGTCGAGCTCATACAGGAAGCCATGAGTGTTGCCCGCGGCATCCTGATAGGAACCGACAACTTCATTGTTGTCGTTCACGCCGAGTGCCTGGACATTGGAGGCGCCGGCTGGTCCGTTCAGGACGGTGGTATGACCGTGGGAGTCCTCGACGAAGCCGACCGTCTTGCCGTTGTAGGTGCCGAAGCCGGCGATGTCGAACTTGTCGTTGATGGCGGCGACGGTGACGTTGCTGAAGCTGGACGGGCCGACGCTGTAGAAGTTCTGGTTCTTGACGTCATAGGCGAAGCCGTGGTTCTGGCCGTGGGCATCGGTATAGAAGCCGACGGCGAAGTTGGCGTCGTTGATGCCGAGGAACTGCTCGGTTATCGGTGTTCCGTTGGGTGAAGACGCCGGCGGCGGCAGGTTCGGGTCGTAAACGACCGAGAAGACGCCGTCATGCTCGACAAAGCCGAGCTGATTGCCGTTGCTGTCGACCTCAAACCCGACGGTGCGGTCGTCGTTGTTGAGGCCGGTGACCTGGGTCTGCATTGAACCAGGAACATTTTCGTTGTGGTAGTCGTTCTGGGTGTAGCCGGGTTTCAGCGTGTAGCCCTTGTTCGGGTGGCCGGGCTGGCCGCTGCCGAAGTAGCCGGCGATGACGCCGTTGTTGTTGATGCCGAGAAGCTGGTTGAAGGTTGGGTCAGCCTTGTCGTCGACTGTATAGATCTTGATATCCATTGTGCTGCTCCTTTTTGGATGATCATCCAAGTGCCCAACGTGTTTGTTGGATTATCATTGGATGATGAGGCATTACTGACTTGCTGTGGGACCGTTTCTTGTGACGCACGTCACCCGGTGTGTTCACGGAAGCGTCATTCGTTTAGGGAGGTTTGGCCAAAAAGAAACGGCGCCGGTCCTTGTGAACCGGCGCCGGGCAGACGGAAGGGCGTTTATGTCAGCGGTTGCTGCCCTGGATGAGCAGGCCGTGGGTGTTGCCCTGGGCGTCCATGTAGAAGCCGACGAGTTCCTCCTTGTCGTTCAGGCCGTTGATGACCGTTTCTGTTTTGGCGCCGGCGTCGATGGTGGTGTACTTGCCGTTGCGTTCATCAAAGACGAAGCCGTGGGTGTTGCCCTGGGCGTCCATGTAGGAGCCGACGACTTCATCCTCCTTGTTGATGCCGAGGGCGTTGACCGAGACGGCCCCGGTGGGGCCGGTGAGTTCGGTAACCTTGCCCTTGCTGTCGAGGACGAAGCCTTCGGTCCTGCCCTTGGCGTCGGTGCCGAAGCCAGCGATGTCACCGTCGTTATTGATGGCGGCGGCGGTGACGTTGGTGAAGCCGCTGACATTGACCGCCTTGAAGCTGTTATGGTCGATGTCGTAGGTGAAGCCGTGGTTCTGGCCGTCGGTGCCCATGTAGAAGCCGACCGCGATATCCTTGTCGTTGACGCCGAGCAGCTGCTCCATGGCCGGGTTCTGGCCGGAGCCGGAGAGTGGGACGGCGCCGCCGTTGGCGGAGTCGAAGACCGAGGTGAAGTGGCCGCCGTTGTCGACGAAGCCGAGGCTATTGCCGTGCGGGTCGACGTAGAAACCGACGGTCAGGTTCTTGTTGTTGATGCCGGTAACCTGGGTCTGGACGGAGTTCGGGAAGTTTTCGTTCATGAAGTCGTTCTGGGTGTAGCCGGGCTTTACTGTATAGCCCTTGTTCGGGTGGGCGGGGTCGGCGCCGCTGCCGAAATAACCGGCAATGACGCCATTGTTGTTGATGCCGAGCAGCTGGTTGAAGGTGGGATCGGCCTTATCGTCGAGGGTGAAAGCTTTCACGTCCATTGTGTGACTCCTTTGGGTTAAGCGTCCATCCATTGCGCCTGGTCTTGCTTGGGTGTCGCCGGATGACAGCGGGACTTTGGCACGGGGAGGTTTTGCTTTGTGTGACGTGGGTCACCCGGGCGATATCACGGAATTATCAAAGGCGGCGGCTCGGGATTTGCCGGTTGTTCAGCATTGCCGGATACGAGTGTGCCGCTGGTCACTTCCTTGCCTGCCAGTCCGTGCGACCGAGGCTTCGTATCAGGCATGGAGCACTGGCAATGGACACTTCCCCTCAGACGGCGCTGGCAGCGGAAGCCGCAACCGACGACATGTCGCAGCTGACCTGCCCTGATCCGGCGGCGGTGCCGCATATTCAACGGCTGGCGGTCGGCGCGGTCGCGCGGTTTCACGGCGTCGAGCTGCACAACACCGACCTGGGGGTGGCAGACGATGTTTCCGCATCCCCGGCCGCGCTGGCCGCATGGGCTCGGCGCGGTGGGCTGTGGGCCAAGGCGACGCGGCTAAGCTGGGAGCAGCTTCTGCGCATGGAGGTCGCGACACCGGTCGTGCTGGTGCTGAATGATGGCAGCACGCTGCTGATGCTGGCCAATGACGTCAAGTGCGCGGTGGTCTGGGTCCGGCATTCGCGCCTGGCGGCGAACCAGGCGCCGCTGGCGGTGGACCGGGCGGCCCTGGCGGCAGTGTGGAACGGCAGCGTGGTGCTGCTGCGCGCGCGGCGGGACGGCGCAGCGGCGGGCGAGCAGTTCAGCCTTTCCTCGGTGATCGCGCTGGTGCGGCAGCAGGGCGGGGCGATGCGAGACGTGATCCTGGCGTCGCTGGTGCTGAGCCTGCTGACGGTGCTGCCGCCGTTGTTTGTCATGACGGTTGTCGATCAGGTGATTGTGCACCAGACGATGTCCACGCTGGTGCTGCTGTCGATCCTGATCGGCGTGGCGCTGCTGTCGGAAACGCTGCTGGGCTATGCGCGCCGGCAACTGATCCTGGCGGTGGGGGCGCGGGTGGATGCGCGGCTCAATCTGCAGGTGTTCCAAAGACTGCTGCGGCTGCCGCTGGATTATTTCGAACGCAACCAGGCCGGCACGGTGTGGTCGAACACCGGGCCGCAGATGAACAAGATCCGCGAGTTTCTGACTGGCAAGCTGCTGGCGACGATGCTGGACATGGTGACACTGGTCGTTCTTCTGCCGATCCTGTTCTACCTGCAGCCGGTGCTGTCGGTGGTGGTGCTGGCGTCGGCGATGGTGATGGCCGGCGTCATTGCGGGGTTCATGCAGCCGATGCAGCGGCGCGTGGGGCGGTGGATCAAGGCGGAGTCCGACAAGTCGAGCGTAATGGTGGAGACGCTGCACGGCATCCGCACGGTGAAGTCGCTGGCGCTGGAACCGCAGCAGCAGACGCTGTGGGACACGCGGGTGGCCGAGGCGACGCAGGCGAAGCTGGCGGCGGGCACGCTTGCCAACTTGACGCAGGCGATCACCACACCGATCGAGGGTTTCATGCAGCGCGGCGTGCTGCTGATCGGCGCCTATATGGCGCTGGTGAACGACGGTTCCGTTGCGGTGGGCAGCCTGGTTGCATTCATGATGCTGAGCGGGCGGGTTGCGCAGCCGCTGGCCGGGCTGGCGCGGCTGATGGAGAACGTCGAGGAGGTCCGCACCGCGACGAAGCTGGCCGGGTCGGTGCTGAACCAGCGGCCGGAGACGGATGATCCGGCGGCAGGGCTGCGCGCGGAGCTTGCCGGTGCGGTGCGGTTCAGCAACGTTTCCTATGCTTATCCAGGAGCGGCGCCGCCGGCGCTGAACGGGATCAGCTTGGCGATCCGTCCTGGCTCGACCGTCGGGATCGTCGGGCGCAGCGGGTCGGGCAAGTCGACGCTGACACGGCTGCTGCAGGGGATTGCGCGGGACTACGCGGGGCAGGTCTCGATCGACGGGCATGACCTGAAATCGCTCAACCTGACGCATCTGCGGCGGGCGCTGGGTGTCGTGTTGCAGGAGAACTTCCTGTTCCGCGGCACGATCCGCGAGAACATCCTGGCGGGGCGGCCGGGGCTGACGCTGGCGGACGCGGTGCGGGCGGCGCAGCTTGCCGGGGCGGCCGAGTTCATCGAGAAGCTGCCGAACGGATACGAAACGTTCATCGAGGAGGGCTCGCCCAACCTGTCGGGCGGGCAGCGGCAGCGGCTGGCGATCGCCCGGGCGCTGGTGCACGACCCGCGCATCCTGATCCTGGACGAGGCGACAAGTGCGCTCGACCCGGACTCCGAGGCGGTGGTGAACGCCAACCTGCGGCACATCGCACGGGGGCGGACGATGGTGATCGTTTCGCATCGACTGTCATCGCTGGTGGGGTGTGACCAGATCCTGGTGCTCGATCAAGGGCGGGTGATGGATGCGGGCACGCACGAGGAGCTGTTGGGGCGGTGCGGGACGTATCGGCAACTCTGGCTGCAGCAGAACCGTCACCTAGCCGCGCAGCCGGTGTCCGGCTGAATCCGCAATCATACAGGGAGCTTGTATCATGTCGGTTACGTTGAGTGTTTCCCGTTTGCGTGGCGTGCTGGCCGGGGCGGACCGGGGCCGGGCCGGGGCGGCGGCGCTGCACGATTTCGAGTCGCCGACCGCGTCGGTCATCGCGGCGCCGCTGCCGGTGAGCGGGCGGGCGACAATCTGGATCATTGCCGCGACGGTGGGGGCGGCGATCGCAGCGATGAGCGTGTGTCCGGTCGATCGGGTTGTTTCGGTGCCGGGGAAGGTTGTTTCGCAGGCGTCGAACATGGCGGTGCAGCCGCTGGAGACGTCGATCGTGCGCTCGATCGATGTGCGGGAGGGACAGATCGTGCATACGGGCGACCTGCTGGCGCGGCTGGACCCGACGGTGGCGACGGCAGACGCGGCGGCGAGCGAGGCCCAGGTTGCAAGCCTGCAGGCCGAGGTGGACCGTCTGGAGGCGGAGGTGCAGGACCGGCCGTATGTGTCGGACGGCTCACCCGCCAGTGCCCTGCAGGCGATGAACTACATACAGCGGCATGCCGAGCAGACGGCGAAGCTGGAAACGTATCGGCAGAAGATCGACAGCGCGCGGGCGCGGGTGATGCAGGCGGACAGCGACATTGCGGGCTACGCCGAGCAGTTGAAGGCGGCGTCGACCAAGGAGGGCATCCGGCGGGAGCTGGAGCGGCTGCAGATCGGCAGCAAGCTGAACACGCTGGATGCCGGGGCGCAGCGGGCGGAGATCCAGCGCACCCTGCAATCCGCCGTGGCCGGCAAGGCGGCGGCATGGAACGACCTGCAGGCGCTGTCGGCGGAACGGCAGTCCGTGATCGACCAGTTCAAGCGGGAAGCCCTGCAGCAGTTGACCGAGCAGGGGCGGAAGCTCGCGGACGCGAGGGAGCAGCGGACGAAGGCGAACCTGCGCAAGCGGCTGGTCGATCTGCGAGCGGATCGGGATGCGGTGGTGCTGAACGTCGCGCATGTCTCGGTCGGCTCGGTGCTGCAGTCGGGGGATGCATTCATGACGCTGGTGCCGGCGGATTCGCCGCTGCAGGTGGAGGCGGATGTGCCGGGTCGGGATGCCGGTTTCGTGCAGCCCGGCGATGCGGCGACGATCAAGTTCGATACGTTTCCATACTCGATCTACGGGTATGAGACCGGGCGTGTGCGCGACATCAGTGCGGACAGCTTCACCGACCCGCAGACGGCGCGGCAGCGGGCCGAGCGGCCGGAGCTGGCGCAGGCTGAGGCGATCAAGGGCGGGGCGTACTACCGGGCGGCGGTCGATCCTGGGGAAAGCAGGCTGCACAGTCTGCCGGCGGGGTTCCGGATGGTGCCGGGGATGCCGGTGACGGTGGACATCAAGGTCGGGCAGCGGACGATCATGGCCTATCTGCTGGGCAAGATCGTGCCGGCGCTGTCGGAGGGGATGCGGGAGCCGTAGGCGGGTTGGCATGACGACGAAAGCGCGGCACCCGCCGGTGCCGCGTTTTTTCGTCATCAGGGATTGCAAATCTCGTCGGTGCCGGCGTTGCCGGAGGGGCCGGCGGAGCAGAGGTCGTAGTCGTGGCCCGATCGGGTGGAGGGATTGCGGTAGATGTAGGGATGATTCCAGGGATCGACGGGGACATCGCCCTTGACGTAGGGGCCGTTCCAGTTGGCGATCCCAGTGGGCTGATCGACCAGGGCGCGCAGGCCCTGCTCGGTGCTCGGGTAGGAGCCGACGTCGAGTTTGTAGAGGTCGAGGATCGATCCGATGCGCTCGATCGACTGGCGGGCGACGGAGACGCGGGCGCCGCCCAACTGGCGCAGTGCGGCGGGGGCGACGAGGCCGATCAGCAGGCCGAGGATGGCGATGACGACGAGGATTTCCAGCAGGGTGAAGCCGGCGGTGTGTCGTGTACGGGGGCTGCTGCGGCGTATGTGGGGGCATGAAGTTGTGGATGGTGGGCCTTCGGCCACCGCGACCGGGGAGCAGGCGTGGGGGGGCGATGCATCGGGGCCTTGGTCGGGTTGCGGGGTGTGAGGACAGAGCGGTTGCATCAGGCGTGCTTTCAGCGAGGTCGGCAGGTCGGGGCCACGGCATAGCACCGGGCGGCGGGCTGGCAAGTTGCAGTGGGATATCAAGACGCGGGCGGCATGATCCAGAATCGGTTGGTCGCGCCGGGGGTGAAGCCGAGACCGGTGTAGAGGCGCATGGCAGGCGTGTTGGCAGCGGTGACCTGCAGGCCGGCGAGGTCGGCGTCCTGCGTCGCGGCCCAGCCGAGGAGTCCGGTCAGGACGGTGCGCGAGAAGCCTTGGCGGCGGAAGGCGGGACGGGTGGCGACGCACTCGATCACGGCGCAGCGGAAGGCAATGATGCAGAGCGCGGTGGCGACGACCTCGCCGTTATGGGAGCAGGCGAAGAAGGCACGTGGGGCGGGGATGGCGTCCAGGATGACGCGGTTGACGTCGCGCCGGTTCGGGGTGATGGCGTCGAGATAGACATCGAGCCAGCCGGGCCAGGGCGCGTCCTGGTAGCGGACGGCATCGGACCGCGGGCCGGGCGCGAGGGGACGGAACATCGTCGTGGTCGGTTCGGCAGGCTGATAGAAGTGGTTGATCAGCGCATCCTCCAGTCCGGGCGGGTTGGTTTGGTCGTAGGTGTGGAAGCGGGCGGGTGCGCCCTGGGCGCGGTAGAGGGCCTCGGCGGTGGTGAGGGCGGTCTGGAGACTGGTGCCGGTAAAGTCGATGGTGGAGACGGAGTTGGCGCGCTGTGAGCCGCCGCCGGAGCTGCGCCACAGCCAGCCGTCCACGCGGGCGGTGCGCAGGGCTGGCCAGGCGTGGACGTGGGCCCGCTCCATCCGCACCTGCTCCGCCGGTCCGATCCGCATGGCGTGCTGCATCTGCATGTCGTGCTGCTCCGGGCGGTTGCGGCGGCCTGTTTGCCGGACTGTGTGCCGGACATCCAGAGGTATGGTGGGCAGAGGTATGGCGGGGGCGAAGACAGGGACTGCCGGGGTGAGCGCGGGCCGGGGCGGCGGTATCGCGAGAGTAACGATTTTGCCATAAAGCGTATTCACATTCTCGTGCCGATGTCGTAATAGGGCGCGGTGCCGAGGCGACGAAGCCGGACGCGAGAAGGGGGCACTCTGGCGGGTCCGATTGGCGTGGCCCAGCGGAAAGCACGATCCATAAGGTGGGCGACCGCCGGCGCGGCTGGTGGCGACTCGTGGCGATTCCGGCATATTTGATCCACAAGTTGAAAGTGACTGTCACATTTTTTTAATCTCCGGCGTTGCGGCGTTTGGAAGTCTTTTGGAATCAATGGTTTAGATCATGCCTAAAACTTCAGCAATCTCGGAAATCCGTGGATTTCTGCGGTAATTCAGGGGTTTCCGGGTGCTTCATCCACCGAGTTATCCACACCGTCGGAGGATAACCGTGGGTTGTTCGGGGCGGAATGCGGCTTGTGCGGGATTGGTGGGCAGGTTGGCTGGAATTGGCCAGGTTTGATACGGACCGGAGATATCAGCAGTGTATCCTGCCGCATTGGACGCCGCCGGGGGCTGGCATTGGAACAAACCTGGCTATGGACAAGTTTCAGTGTATTGCGCTGCATCACGTTCGCGCGCGGACGTGAACGGCAAAACAGGGAACCGAGCCGGCGACGCAACTGGATAGATCCCCGAGGGGTGGGTTACTGCCAGCCCTTGAAGGGCAGTGCGGGAGGGTGCGCAGCGGCTTTTTCCGGCCAGACGGCGACGTATTTCTTCCCATCCAACTGCACCAGCAGGGTTGCCGCGAGCTCGTTCTGGCCTTTGGCGTCGTACTTGATGCCGTTGTAGCCGATCATGAGCTGCTCGGGCTTCAGGTCCTGGGTGCGAAGCGCCTGCTGGATCTTCGCGGGTTCGGTCGCGCCGGCGCGGTTGATGGCCTCGGCCAGTGCGAGAAAGCCCTGCATGGCGCGGGCCGAGGTGTCGTCCATCGGGTGGCCGGCGTGCTTCTGGAACAGCTCATTCACCACGAAGGAGGCGGAGCCCGGTTTGCCGGCGTCGTAGGAGCTGCGGTTGAAGACGCCCTGCGCGAGATCGCCGACGGCGCCGATGAACGCATTGTCGGAGAAGCCGGAATCGTCGCCGATCAGGATGGGCGGCTTCCAGTTGAGGGCGTGCATCGTCTTCATGAACAGGATCGAGTCGGAGGTGTAGCTGACGAAGATCACCACGTCCGGGCTCAGGGATTTGAGCTGCAGCACCTGGGCGCTGACGTCGCTGGAGTTGGCATTGTAGGCGATGCGGGTGTCGATCTTCAGGCCCTTGTCAGCTGCCGCCGCGATGATGGCGTTGCCGGTGGAGGTGCCGTATTCGGTATTTTCATTGACCATGGCCAGCTTCTCGACCTTGAAGCCGGCGGCCTTGCGCTCGGTCAGGAAGGATGCGTAGGCGGCGCCAAAGTCGGTGCCGATCGGGGTTGGACGGAAGAACCATTTGAAGCCGCGCTCGGTTAGGCTGGGGGCCGAGGACTCGCTAGCGA
>DASQVN010000730.1:0-2534 GCA_035640755.1 Rhodopila sp. | reverse complement strand
CCCCAGGCAGCGCGCAGGCGGCGGCGGCGCAGGACGGCGGCGGTCGATTGGCCAATGCCGGTTTCCAGCCAGGCGCGGAGCGCCGGAAGCTCATTCTCCAATCCCGTCTCCCCCGGCAGGCTCGAGACCTTGAACACCAGGGCCTCGGGGAAGCCTTCCTGGGCCAGGGCGGCGCGGAAATCGGCCTCGATCGCTGCGCGCTGCCCGCTCTGCAGGCCCAGCGCGGCGCGGTCCCACTTGTTGAGCACGAAGGCGAGGCCGCGCTGACCGCGCTGTTCCAGTACCCAGCGGGCGGAGCGGAGAACCTTGTATTTCTCGGGCGACGTGACGAACAGGACGAGATCGGCGGCGTGGACGAGCTGCGCGGTCAGTTCCCGGTGGCGCAGGCGCACGCTGTCGATGTCGGGCGTGTCGACCAGCACCTTGTGCAGCAGCGCGTCGTGCTCATGCCGAACGATGGTTGTGTCCGGCTGCCCGCGCCCGGCCAGGGCGTGGCTGTAGGCGAACAGGCGCGCCGGGTCGTCCTGTGCATGCACATACAGCACCGCGGCACCAGTGGCGGCGCCGAGGCCGGGGCGGGAAACCTCGGCGCCGGCCAGGGCGTTGATCAGGCTCGATTTGCCCACGGCGGTCGGGCCGCACAGCATGATCACCAGCAGCGGATCGTCCTGCTGGTCGAGGCGTTCGCCGAAGGACTCTGCCAGGATTTCGTTGAACCGGGCTGCCTGCTCGTCGCTGATCTGGCCGTGCTCGCGCAGCCCGGCGAGCCAGAGGCCCGAGCGCGACAGGATGGCGGCCGGATCCGGAGCGGTCATGCGCCCAGCTCCCGCTGCAGGCGGCGCAGGTTCGCGGGCAGGCGGTCCAGCAGCGCCGGCTCAAGCCCGATGGTGCCGATGCCAGCCATCGCGTCGGCACCGAGGGCATGAAGCGGCGCGGCGTACAGCCCGGTGACCATGTCGCGGGCTTCGGCGCGCAGCTTCTCGACGATCTCCGCCCGACGCTGGGCGACGTAGCCGCCGACCGTGAAGTCGGCCGCGGCACCGGTCGCGCTCATCATCAGGGGGGCGATGACGACCTGGTCAAGCAGGTCGTGGCCGATATGGCCGTGGCCGGGGATGGCGAAGCCGACAAGCAGGCCGCCGACCTCGGTCGAGAGGCGCACGCCGCGCAGCAGGCGCAGCATCGCAGGGCGCTGCTCCAGCGCCTTGATGATGTCGCGCGCGGCGGTACGGATTTCCGCATCCGTGCGCTCCATGTGGCGTTCGGTCGCGACCCGGAACTCTTCCGCCAGCCCCGCCGCGCGCTCATTCCACAGCTCGGCCATGCGGTCCCAGAACGGATGGCGGGCGACGTGGGCGCGTTCCTTCTCGATCGTCTCATGGATGGTGCGCAGCATGGCGCGATGGGCGTGCGCGTAAGCGCGGAGTTCCGGCGCGAGGTCGGCTTCCCGCGCGGCGTCGGCACGCTCCGACACCAGGCGCCAGCCGGCCTTCAGCAGATCGATGGGCAGACGGCGGATCCTGCGCAGGCCGCGCATCACCTCCGACAGCCCGGGGATCTCGGGGTTGAGCAGGTCGAGCAATTGGACATTCAGCTTGTTGAACGGGTCGATCACCGTTTCGCCCGTCAGGTATTCGGTCTCGTAGGCGGTGACGAAGGCGGCGACGGCGCTGTTCACGGCGTCGGTCCAGGCGGCACGGACGGCCTGTTCGGTACGGGCCGGTTGCAGCACGCTGTCGATGCGGTCGAGCACGGCGCGCAGGGCCGCGCGGCCGGCGTCGGGATCGGCCTGCCTCGGCATGCCCGGCTTCTGCATGCCCGAGTTCAGCATACCCAGGGCGGCTTCGCGCAGTTCGGCAGCCTCCGGGTGGTCGGGACCCCAGAGGTCGGCTTCCTCGCCCTCGGTCATGGTGCGCAGGCCGACCATGCGCACCGAAGGAACCGGGCGGCCGAGACGCTGGGCGACGGCAGGCAGGATGTCCTCTTCATGGCGGCGCAGGACGATCGCGCGGTCCCGGCGCGGCGTCTTGTTCAGGCAGCCCAGCACCCGGATACCGGCACCCGAGAGGTCGAACAGCCATTCCACGAGGTCGTTGACCGCGTATTTCTCCACGCTGGTGACGTAGACCACCAGGTCGGCGATGCTCGCTGCCTCGACCACCGACGCGAGATAGCGGGCCGATCCGACGGAATCACAGTCGGGCGAGTCCCACAGCGCGACATCGTCGGGCAGGACGCCGGATGCCAGCGGCGAGACCGCGTAGCAGTCGAAGCCGGAGGTCGCCAGTGCCTCGGCGGGCACGCGCCGGAAGCCGCTGAATGCGTGCGGGTTCCAGGCGAGCAGCATATCAGGATCGTTGAAGGCATGGGCGTGTCTGGTGTGCCCGCCCTCCGGGCTGGTGTCGGCGATCTGCGCGGCGGCGAGGACGTTCACCACGGTACTCTTGCCGACGTTGTTGCCGCCGAATACCACCAGGTGCGAGGGGCCGGTGCGGCGCAATACCAGGCGCGCGACCCGGTTGCGCAGCAGCGCA
>DASQVN010000729.1:0-3421 GCA_035640755.1 Rhodopila sp. | reverse complement strand
AACGTCCTCTCACCGATGCTGGCTTACGAAGGGCTGACCGCCTTCTTCCTTGAGGCGTCCTTCCTTGGCGTCCTGGTGTTCGGGCGCCAGCTCGTGCCTCGCTGGGCCCACTTCTTCGCCGCCGTCATGGTCGCGCTGGGTACCTTGGCCTCCAGTTTCTGGATCCTCGCGGCGAACAGTTGGATGCAGACGCCGCAGGGCTACAAGGTCGTGGACGGCCGCTTCTTCCCCACTGACTGGGCAGCGATCATCTTCAGCCCGTCGTTCCCCTATCGCCTCGCGCACAACGTCGTCGCCTTCTACATCACCACCGG
The DNA here is from genome assembly GCA_035640755.1 of Rhodopila sp. Lineage (GTDB taxonomy): Bacteria > Pseudomonadota > Alphaproteobacteria > Acetobacterales > Acetobacteraceae > Rhodopila. Next base: position 3,107 of record DASQVN010000729.1, on the reverse strand, counting down.
CTTCGTCGTCCTTGGCGTTGGCGCCTACCTGATCCGCAGCAGCCGCAGCATCGCCGAGGGCCGGGTCATGATGCGCATGGCGCTCAACCTGCTGATCGTGCTGGTGCCGCTGCAGATCATCCTCGGCGACTTGCACGGCCTGAACACCCTCGAACACCAGCCCGCCAAGCTGGCTGCGATCGAGGGGCGGTACGACACCGCGACGCCGACGCCGCTGACCCTGTTCGGCATCCCTGACGACAAGAATGCCGTGATGAACGACGAGGTCGAAATCCCCCGCCTGGGGAGCCTGATCCTGACACATAGCTGGAACGGCACCATCAAGGGGCTGAAGGAATGGCCCGAGGACCAGCGCCCGCCGGTCGGCCCGCCCTTCTATGCGTTCCGGATCATGGTCGGCATTGGCGTCATCATGCTGCTGGTCGCGATCGTCGGCCAGGTCCTGCGGCGCAACAGCCGCATTTTCAACACCGACTGGTACCTGAGACTGTGCGAATGGGTCACCCCCCTCGGCTTCATCGCGGTGCTCGCCGGCTGGACCACGACCGAGGTCGGTCGTCAGCCCTGGACCGTCTATGGCCTGATGCGCACCGCCGATTCCGTCTCCCCTTCACTCAGCGGTGGCGACGTCCTCGCCTCCTTCATTCTCTACATCATCGTGTATCTGATCATGTTCCCCACCGGCATCGGCTTCATGCTGGCCCTGGTGCGCGGCGGCGTGAAGGAAACCGAGGCGCCGGCCGCCGGCATCGACATCGAAAGCGGCCGTCCGAACCTGCCGTTCCAGCAGGCCGCCAAGCCGATCATCGAGTAACAGGAGGCGCCAATGGTACTCGACCTCGTCCCGCTGTGGACCGCCATCCTGGGCCTGGGCGTGTTCTTCTACGTCCTGCTCGATGGCTTCGATCTCGGCGTCGGCATTCTCTACGGCTTCGCGCCCGAGTATGACCGCGGCCGCGTCATGAACTCGGTCGCGCCGATCTGGGATGGCAACGAGACCTGGCTCATCCTCGGCGGCCTCGGCCTGTTCGCCGCCTTCCCGCTGGCCTTCGCCATCATCATCCCCGCGATCTACTTCCCGGTCCTGATCATGCTGCTCGCGCTCGTCTTCCGCGGTGTCGCGTTCGAGTTCCGCTTCAAGCACGAAGGCCTGCGCCTGTTCTGGGACCGCGCCTTCTGCGGCGGCTCCGCTGTCGCCACATTTGCCCAGGGCGTGGTGCTCGGCACCTACATCCAGGGCTTCCAGGTCACCGGGCGGGAGTTCACCGGCAGTACCTTCGACTGGCTGCGCCCATTCCCGGTCCTCACCGGCATCGCCCTCATGTTCGGCTACAGCCTGCTCGGCGCCGGCTGGCTCATCATCAAGACCGATGGCGCGCTGCAGGAGTGGGCACGTGATGCTGGCCGCATCGCCCTGATCGGCGTGCTCATCGCCATCGGCATGGTCAGCATCTGGACCCCCGCGGCCGACCCCGACATCGCCGAGCGCTGGTTCAGTTGGCCGAATCTGGCCTATCTGGCACCCATCCCGATCATCACCGTGCTGATCGCCTTGGCCGAATGGATATCGCTGAACGACACGCATGAGGTGCGGCCCTTCCTGGGCGCCATCGGCCTGTTCCTGATGTCATACATCGGCATCGCAATCAGCCTATGGCCGATGATCGTGCCGCACCGCTACTCGTTGTGGGATGCTGCCTCCGACCCGAGCACGCAGGCGTTCCTTCTTATCGGCACGTTGTTCCTGCTGCCTGTCATCCTGATGTACACCGCGTGGTCCTACTGGGTGTTCCGCGGCAAGGTCCGTGGGGATGTCGGCTATCACTAATCCTCGTCCTGCCGCACCCGGCTGCGCAGCAGGTCGCCGGTATACTCCAGCACCGGATATGCCGCCGCCGCAACGACATGGGTATTTACCTGCTTCAGGTCCCGCAGCGCATCCAGGTGCAAGGAACTGACCTCGGCAGCTTCCAACCGGCCGGCCTGCAGCCGGCTGAAGTGCGACACTGTCGCCGCCGCCTCGATCTCCCGGAACGCCTCCTTCTCCGAAGCCAGGAGCCGTGCCGCCCGGGCATCGCCGGTCATGAACAAGGAAGCCGCGCTGCGGACATTGATCAACAGCCGGTCGATCATGCCCAGCAGCGCCGCCTGCTCCTCGCCCGAGAACGCCAGCCCGCGCTTCAGCTTCTTTGTCGCCGCGCCCAGCAGGTTCTTCTCCACGATATCACCGGCCTGTTCGATGTTGGTGGCGAACGCCAGGATCTCCATCACCCGCCGGTGGTCGTCCTCGGTCAGCGCCTCCGGCGCCAGCCCGGTCAGATACGCCTTGATCGCGGTGTTCAGCTTGTCCAGCACGTCGTCCAGGCGTTTCGTATGGGCAATGCTCCGCCGGTTCCCGTCCGCGAACGCCTCCCGCAGTCCCTGCAGCATGGTTTCCAGCACATCCGCCAGCCGCAACGCCTCCCGCGCGGCGAACCCGAGCGCCAGCACCGGGGTCTCCCGTGCCGCGGCATCAAGATAGATCGGCGTTGATGGGTCACCCTGATCGACCCGCGCCGGCAGCCAGCGCCGCAGCAGCGCCGCATACGGCGTCAGCACCGGGAAGAACAGCGCCGCCAGCAGCATGTTGAACGCGGTATGGAAATCCGCCACCGCGCGCGCGTTGTCGGGCTCCAGCATGACCATGAGCCGCCCGGCCTGCGGCAGCAGCAGAAGCACCAGGACCACCCCGGCAATCCGGTTGAGCAGGTTGCCGTACGGCAGGCGCAGTGCCGCCGGGTCGTTGCCGGTTGCGCCTTCCAGCACCGGGTTGATCGCCGTGCCCAGATTCGCCCCGAGCACGAGTGCGAACGCCGCATCCGGCGGCACGGTCCCCTGCGCCGCAAACGACATCACCACCAGCACGACGGCAACCGAGGAATGCGCCGCCCAGGTCAACCCTGCGCCGAGGATCACATCCAGCACGGGCTGCGTGCTCACAGCCCCAGCAGCATCTGGAGACTCGGCACGTCCTCATACGGGGCCAGCAGCTCGATGAACTGATGCAGCGCCACCAGCACCAAACCGAGCCCGATCAGCACACGACCAAAATCCCGAGGACCCGCCGA
>DASQVN010000728.1:0-2545 GCA_035640755.1 Rhodopila sp. | reverse complement strand
CGACCAGCTCGCCCTGCGTGCCGGAGGCCGGGTGCTGGGCATGCCGCCCAACGTGACGATGGCGCTGATCTGCCTGGCAAGCTTCATGTGCTGCGTGCCGATGGCCCTGCCGGCCTCGCACCTCGTGGCGTTCTGCGGCGATGCCGGCATCCCGCCCGCCCATGGCGCGGCGATGCTGTCGGTGATGCTGGGCTGCGCCTTCGTCTCCCGCCAGTTCTGGGGTGCGTTCGCCGACCGCATGGGCGGCCTGCGCACGGTGCTGGCCGGATCGTCCTGCCAGATGCTCGCGATCATCGCCTTCATGCTGACGCAGAACGAGGCCGGGCTGTTCGCCATCGCCGCCGCCTACGGTCTCGGGTTCAGCGGCATCATCCCGGCCTATTCCGTGGCGATCCGTGATCTCTATCCATCCCACGAGGCATCCTGGCGCATCCCCACCGTGCTGCTGACTGCCATGGCCGGGATGTCGTTCGGAAGCTGGTTCGCCGGATGGGTGGTCGACATCTTCCTGTCCTACCGCCCGGCCTTCGGCTCCGGCGTCGTCTTCAATGTCGCCAACCTGACGATCATCCTCTTCCTCGTGCTGCGCACCACCCGGCGGAAGCAGTTGGAACTGATGGCGGCCGCGTCCTGACCCGGATGATGGCGCGCCGTCGTCATCCACGCCGCTGGACATGCCGGAGATCGGCATCTCCATCCCGATGCGCGAATTCTACGAGGACGTGACCCTCGCGCCCGCTTCAGCCTGACGGGGCGCCCGCCGCAGCAACAGGAGCATCAGTGCCATCCCCGGCAGCGCGCCCCCCATGCACACCGCGTAGAACAGCGTCCAGCCCAGGGACGCCGCCATAACGCCCGAGGCTCCGCCGATCGTATGGATCGCCAACTGCGGCACCGAGGACAGCAACGCATACTGGGTGGCCGCGAACATCCGGTCGCACAGACCCGACAGGAAGCTCAGGAACGCAGCATCGGCCATGCCCTGCGCGAACGCTTCAGTCAGTACTGTTAAATAAAGTACGTCGTGCCGCCCGGCCGAGACCGACAGCAGCACATACATCGCCATCGCCACCGTTTGCGCCCACCCCGTCAGCAGCAACGCGCGGCCGACACCGATTCGTGCCACCAGCCACCCGCCCAGCGTGATGCCCGCCAGCGTCCCCCCCAGCGAGAATGGCCCCGTCGCCGCGATCGCCGCCTTGTCGAAGTCCAGCGAGCGGTAGAACGGTGCCGTCATGATCCCGGCCATCGCCTCGCCCAGCTTGAACAGCGCGACGAAGCCCAGCACCAGGCATGCCGAGGGCCGCCGGAAGAAGGATCGCACCGGGTCCAGCACCGCATGGCGTAGCCCACCGGCTGAAACGCCGCTGCCCCCCGGATCGGGCGCTGCCAGCGTCACCGGCACGCCCAGGACAATCAGTGCCGCCGCCCCGGCCAGTGCCGTATGCCATCCGAGACGGCCCGCCGCCGCGATCACCCCGGTCGTCGCCGCCAGCAGCGCGACGCGGTACCCCCAGACATAAAGCGCCAGCGCCAGGCCCTGCCACCGTTCCGGGAACACCTCGATCCGCCAGGCGTCAATCGCGATATCCTGCGTCGCCGACAGCACAGCGACGCAAGCCGCCGCAGCGAACGACGCCGCCGGTGCCGCGCCCGGGTCCGACGCAGCCAGCAGCACCACGGCCAGCGCCAGCGATGGTTGCACCAGCAGCAGCCAGCCGCGCCGCCGCCCGAACCGCCGCACCAGGGGCACGGGCGGCATGCGGTCCAGTGCCGGCGACCACAGGAACTTCAGCGAATACGCCAGCCCGATCCATGCCGTCAGACCAACGATCGTCAGGCCCGCGCCGGCGTCCGACAGCCACAGCCGGAAGGTGAACCCCGACAACGGCAGCGGTAGTCCCGAGAGGAACCCATACGCCGCCATAACCGCCAGTTGCCGCCAGGGCGGCCGAGCATCGCTAGGCGGGTAGATTGGCGTCGCCCCGCCCGAGCGGCCGCTGCATCGTGACGACATCGATCCAGCGGCCAAACTTGACTCCAACCGACTTCATGGTGCCGACCATATGGAAACCCATGGTGGAATGCACGCCGATTGAGCCGACATTCTCGGAATCCCCGATCACCGCGATCATCTGCCGCAGCCCCTGCGCGGTTGCCAATTCGATCAGCCGTCCCACCAGCGCCTTGCCGACCCCCTGGCCGCGGACGTCGTCACGCACATAGATGCTGTCCTCCACGGCGAAGCGATAGGCTGACCGCTCCCGGAATGGCGCATAGTATCCATACCCCAGAACCCCGGTGGCATCCGTCGCGACCAACCAGACGAACCCGCGGTCGACGACCTTGTGATAGCGGACCAGCATCTCCTCCACCGAGGGGGGCTCCTCCTCGAACGTGCCGGTGCCGTGCAGCACGTGGTGGGCGTAGATCGCCTGGATGTCCGGGATGTCGGCCTCCATGGCGTGTCTGATCTCCATTCCCGTCAGTCCCTTCTGCAGCCTGCCGTCAGAATAGCGCGTGATTGATCGAGGCGGACTCAAAC
>DASQVN010000727.1:0-3696 GCA_035640755.1 Rhodopila sp. | reverse complement strand
AGACGCTCGACGATCTCGTTCACCTGCGCGACGACGATGCCGCGGCGGAAGGCCGTGCCCTCGACCAGCGTCGGCGTGTCCTCGGTGTTCGGTCCGGTGTAGAGGTTGCCGTCCCGGTCGGCCTTATCGGCGACGACCAGCGCGACCTGCGGCGTCAGATCCACCATCATGCGGGCATAGAGTTCGAGATAGGTGTGGATCGCGCCGATCTGGAGCCGGCCGGCCTCGACCAACTGCGCGAGCTTGCGGCTCTGCGGACCGGCGAACGCGAAATCAAGGCGCCGCGCAATGCCGCGCTCGAACACCGTGAGATGCTCTGGTAGCGCCAGCACCGACTGCACCATGTGCATGCAGGTCGTGCACGCGCGCCGGATCGATATTCGCCAGGGCGGCGGCGAGCAGATCCGCCTGCTTCTGGTTGTCGCCTTCGATGGTCACCCGGTCGCTGGGCACGACGATCGCTTCGAGTAGCGCCGTCGCCCGCTCCGGCGGGCAGATCTTCGTCCCCGGATCGCAGACGGACCGAAGGCGTGTGAACCGATCGTCGCGGTGCGGCGTTCCTGCACTGGGGTTTTCCGACACAGCAGGGTCTCCTTCTCAGCCGATCGTCGATGGGCGGTCGCTACGAAGCCGTAGAATGGGGTCGGCACATTGAGTGCGGAAACGACATTTTGCACTCTCAGTGATCGTGGATTACGATCAGTGCGGATGCTCGATCTCGACCTCCTCCGCGCCTTCGTCGCCGTGGCCGAGTGCGGCGGTTTCCGGCGCGCCGCCGAGCGGCTGCATCTCACCCAGTCCACGGTGAGCCAGCAGATCAAACGCCTCGAACTCGAGGCGGGCCGGGCGCTGTTCCGCCGCAACACGCGGGCGGTGGCGCTGACTGATGAGGGCGAGATGCTGCTGGGCGATGCCCGCCACTTACTGCAACTCGAGGAAGCGGCACGTCGCCGCCTGGGGGCGCCGCGGCTCTCCGGCGTCGTGCGCCTAGGCGCCGTCGAGGAACTCGCGGGCGACCTGCTGCCCCAGGCGCTCGGCCGCTTCGCCCGGCTGCATCCAGATGTAAGGCTGGAAGTTCAGTTCGGCGTGAGCGCCGAGCTGATCGCGCAGATCGATGCGGGCACCCTCGACGTCGTGTTCGCCAAGCGACCCTGGGGCACGTCGCGCGGTCGCCTCGTCTGGCGGGAGCCCCTGGTCTGGGCGGCTTCCGACACCTTCGATCGGGTCCCCGGCGCCAGCCTGCCGCTGGCGCTCTACCGCGAGCATTCGGTCTCGCGCGAGGCGGCACTGGAGGTGCTGCGCGGCAGCGAGCGCGCCTGGCACATCGTCTATACCAGCCCGAGCCTGACCGGCGTTCGCGCTGCCGCGCTGGCGGGGCTCGCCGTGACGCCGTTGCCGGCGAGCTCCATCGCTCCCGGTCTGAGGATCCTCGGCGAAGAGGACGGACTACCGCCGCTGCCCGATCTGGATTTCGCTCTCTTCGAAAAACCCCGGGCCGGCCCTGCCGCCGCGGCTCTCGCGGCGGCACTGGCGCAGCTGAGGCCGGCGCGCGCTTGAAGAGCAGCCCGTTGGGGAGATCCGGCGGCACCCGGACGCAAACGGCCGCCGGACCACCTCAGCAGATGTTCAACGGATGAAGGACATCAGGACAGGAGTTTCGCTTCAAAGCTGATGTTCGTATTCATGAGCTTTGAAACAGGACACCCGGCTTTTGCTTTCATCGCGATGGATTGGAACGTGGCTTGGTCGATGCCGGGTATCTTCGCAACGACAGAAAGATGCACCGAGGTAATGGCGAATCCATCGCCGTCCTTGTCGATGACAACTTCCGACTTGCTGTCCAATTGTTCCGGCTCGAAAGGCGCCATTCCAACCATTCAAACAAACGACATATCGAAACACGCGGCGTGGGCTGCACCAAGCAGCTCTTCCGGGTTCGTGCCTGGCTTTTCACCGTAACCGCTGAAGAACGTGTAGGGGTAGCCGTCCAGCGCGTCGCTCTCGGTCGAGACCGAGCCCTTGCCCTCACGCAGGCTACCGCTCCAGGCCGCCGATCCGAAACGTTTCATGCTCTTTGTCCTTAGCATTGCTGAGATGGCGCCGGCCTCGGGGTGGGAATCATCCGTCCCCCGAGGCTGACCACGACCCTAGGTGCGCTGTCCGGCGGCTTCCAGGATCAGCTGGGTGATCTCGTCGGGATGGGAGATCAGCGAGAGATGGCTTGACTTCACCTCGATGGTCTTGGCGCCCATTCGCTTGGCCATGAAGCGTTCGAGGTCGGGATTGATTGTCCGGTCTTCTGTCGAAACGGCATAGAAACTCGGCTTCGACCGCCAGGCCGCGTGCGTGGTCTTGCCCGTCAGCAGAGCCTTGTGGAACGGCTCCTGGACCGCATAGAGAACCTTCGCCTTTGCCTCCGGCAGGTCGCCCGCGAAATCGCGCAGGAACGCGGCCTCGCTGAGACGTCCCTCATCGCCGTCGAAGACAATCCCGGCGGACGCGGGCGGTGTCGGAAATCTCTTGGCCAAGGCCGTGTAATCCTCGCCCGCATCCGGCGCCCGCGCCGCCACATAGACAAGAGCCGAGACGTTCGGATGCGCCCCGGCCTCGGTGACGATCATCCCGGAAAAGGAATGCCCGACGAATACGGTCGGACCATCCTGCCGAGCCAGCACGCGCTCTGCCTCCGCGACCGCTTCAGGCAGCGTCGTCAGCGGGTTCTGCACGGCCGTGGGCGTTGTCAACTTGACCGCGTAAGGCCTCGATTGGTTCTGGCGTGGTCTGGGGTTCACGCGACTGCCGGAACCCCGGCCACATCGCGCCACGCGCGGAACGCAGCATCGCGGGCATTACGGTATTCACGGGCGGATAGGCGATGACGATGAAGCTGGAAATGGTTGTGGATCCGACTGTGAGTGGACAAGAAACGCTGCGCGTGACGGGCTGACTTGAAGCGCTGCATGTGCCGTTCTCGTCGTCGCGTCGGCTGGTGTGATACCTCAGCGCGGTTGTTGAGGTAGCGGCTTTGCCGGTGCTCCACGCCGGGGAGGATCTCGCGTTTCGCCGCCGCGTAGCTCTTGAGCTTGTCGGTGACGATCACCCGCGGAACGTACTGCAAACCCTTCAGCAGCTTGCGGAAGAACCGTCTGGCCGCTTTGGCATTGTGTCGGCTCTGCACCAGAATATCGAGCACATTCCCGTCCTGATCAACCGCACGCCAGAGGTAATGCAGTTTGCCACGGATGCGGATGAACACCTCATCCAGGAACCACTTATCGCCCGGCCGTGGCCGGCGCCGCTTCAGCTGATTGGCGAACAGCCGGCCGAAGCGCAGGCCCCATTCACGGATGCTTTCGTAGCTGACCACCACGCCGCGGGCGGCCAGGATCAGTTCGACGTCACGCAGGCTGAGGCTGAAGCCGTGATACAGCCAAACCGCATGCTCGATAATCTCGGCCGGAAAGCGAAAGCCGCGATAGGGGTTGGGCGAGGTGGTCATACCGGGCAAGCTGCCATGCCGATGGCGGCACGCCAACCTGACAACGCCCGTCTACGGGACCACCGACCTGGAAGTGGCACAGGAGCCCAGAGTAGGATTTAGAATCTCTTTAACCGTGTCATCAACCGTGTCTTGGCATGATGAACTCGCAGTACAAGCTGCTGCTGCTGCTGCTGCTATGATTTGTTTATACGTGA
>DASQVN010000726.1:0-6935 GCA_035640755.1 Rhodopila sp. | reverse complement strand
CACCGACGCCGCCGCCGCCCGGTGCGCCAGGATCACGAGCCACTGCCCGCCGGTGGCCACCACACCCATCGCCAGCGACAGCCCAAGCTGCCATCCACTCGGCCAGACCGCCTGGAATGGCAGGACGACGCTCAGCACCGCCGCGCCGGTCGCCGCCGACCATAGCACCGTCGTGCGCGGCGGATCGTCGGCCGCCAGCTTGCGCGTCAGGATCAGCGCCAGCGCCCAGCACGCCGAGGACCCCACGCCGAACAGCGCCGCCCCCTGGAATCCACCAAGCCCCGGACGCACCACGATCAGCATCCCGGCGATGCCCGCCGCCACCGCGCCCCAGCGCCGCACCCCGACAACCTCGCCCAGCAGCGGAATCGACAGGATCGTGACCAGCAGCGGCGAGAGAAAGCTGATCGTGGTCGCCTGCGCCATGGTCATCTGGCTGACCCCCAGCACGAACAGCACCGAGGACCCGGCCGTGCACAGCCCGCGCAGCGTCTGCCACACCGGATGCCGCGACAGCCGCGCCGGCCGCGGCGCCGGCCTCGGCAGGCACAGCGCGAAGACGACGTTCAGCACATAGCGGATCCAGATGAACTCGATGATCGGCAGGCTGCCGCTCAGGTACTTGGAAATCGTATCGGAGCTGGCGAACAGCAACGTCGCGCAGACGACGTAGATGATGCCACGGAACGGATCGTCGGAGGAACGCATGCCCGCTTCTACCGGCCCGCTGGCGGCGTTTCGATGAAAACCGGCACGCATCTTCAACTCGCATGCCCCTGGCCATGACGCCGGCCATGCACCATATTACCGGCGTTCACATTTACGGCGGAAACATCATGCGCGTTCATCGTGGCCTGCTTGCGGGCCTGGTTGTCCTGGCCCTGGCGGCGGCGCCGACGCTGGCCCCAACGCTGGCCGAGGCACGCGCCGGCGATGGCGGGTCCTTCGGCAGCCGCGGCAGCATGACCTACTCGGCACCGCCTCGCACCAACACCTCGCCCTATGGCGCGGCGCCGATGCAGCGGAGCATGACGCCGAACTACCAATCCTCGCCCAGCCCGGGCTTCGGCCGGCCGGCGCCGTACTATCAGCAGCGCTCGCCCTTCATGTCCGGCCTCCTCGGCGGGCTGATCGGCGCAGGCATCGGCGGCATGCTGTTCGGCCACGGCTTCATGGGCGGCGGACTCGGCTTCTTCGGCTTCATCGGCCTGCTGCTTCAGATCTTCATCATCGTCGCCATCGTCCGCTTTCTGTGGCGCGCCTTCACCAACGGCCGCTCACCGCTGCCCGCCAACGGCCCCGGCATCTTCGCCCGCAACGGCGCCCCAGGCGGCTCCGGTCCCAGCGGCTCCGGTCCCGGCCTCATGGGCGGCCTGTTGGGCGGCGCCGCCCGCTCCGGCGCGCCGCCGATCGAGATCGGCCCCGCCGACTACCAGCAGTTCGAGCAGTTGCTGCAGGGCATCCAGGCCGCCTGGACCGCGCACGACCTGAACGCATTGCAGGCCATGGCCACGCCCGAAATGGTCAGCTACTTCAATGAACAGCTGTCGGACCAGGCCAGCCGCGGCGTGCGCAATGAGGTCACCGACGTCCGCCTGCTGCAGGGCGACCTCGCCCAGGCCTGGGCCGAGGGCGGGCGCGAATACGCCACCGTCGCCATGCGTTTCTCGATGATCGACGTCACCCGCGATGCCACCGGCCGCATCGTCGACGGCAGCCCGAATGAGCATGTGACCGCCACCGAGTACTGGACCTTCGTCCGCTCGCGCGGCGGCCACTGGATCCTCTCCGCCATCCAGCAGGCCCGCTGATGACGACTGCCCTCCCGCCGATCGCCTACGCCGACGCCAAGCTCCGCCGCATCCTCTCCACCGTGCGGACGATCGCCCTGGTCGGCGCCTCCTCCAACTGGAACCGGCCGAGCTACTTCGTGATGAAATACCTGCAGGGGAAGGGGTACCGGGTGATCCCGGTTAACCCCGGAACCGCCGGGCAGGAGCAGTTGGGCGAGCGTGTCTACGCCAGCCTGCGCAACATCCCCGAGCCGGTCGATATGGTGGATGTCTTCCGCGCCTCCGACGCCGTCGGCCCCATCGTGGACGATGCCATCGCCATCGGCGCCAAGGTCGTCTGGATGCAGCTCGGCATCCGCAACGACGCAGCCGCGGCGAAGGCCGAGGCCGCCGGCCTCGAAGTCGTCATGGACCGCTGCCCCAAGATCGAGTTCGGCCGCCTGGGCGGCGAACTGTCCTGGAGCGGCGTGAACTCCGGCATCATCCGCAACCGACCGCCCGAACCCCCGACCGAGCGGCCCAGCAAACCGCACCCGCTGCCCTCCAGGAACGTCACCTACGGCTTCGAGACCCGCGCCATCCACGCCGGCGCCGCCCCCGACCCCGCCACCGGCGCGCGTTCGACGCCGATCTACCAGACCACCGCCTATGTCTTCGACGACGTTGACCACGCCGCCTCTTTGTTCAACCTGCACAACTTCGGCTACATCTACAGCCGCCTGACCAACCCCACCGTCGCAGTGCTGGAGGAACGGGTCGCCAGCCTGGAAGGAGGCCGAGCGGCCGTCGCCGCGGCATCCGGGCACGCCGCCCAGTTCCTGGTGTTCGCGACCCTGATGGAACAAGGCGATGAGTTCATCGCCAGCCGCAACCTCTACGGCGGCTCGCTCACCCAGTTCGGCCTCTCCTTCAAAAAGCTCGGCTGGACCTGCCATTTCGTCGATCCGCTCGACCCCGAGAACTTCCGCAGGGCGCTCACCCCGCGCTGCAAGGCGATCTTCGTCGAAAGCCTCGCCAACCCCGGCGGGATCATCGTCGATCTCGCCGCCATCGCCGAGGTCGCGCACGCGGCCGGCATCCCGCTGATCGTCGACAACACCCTCGCCAGCCCCTACCTATGCCGCCCGATCGAGTGGGGCGCCGACATCGTCGTCCACTCCACCACCAAGTTCCTCAGCGGGCACGGCAACTCCATGGGCGGCATCGTCGTCGAGTCCGGCCGCTTCGACTGGACCCAGGGCGGCAAGTTCCCTTCCATGACGGAGCCCGAGCCCGCCTACCACGGCCTGCGCTTCTACGAGAACTTCGGCGACTTCGCCTTCACCACCAAGGCCCGCGCCGTCGCCCTGCGCGACTACGGCCCGGCCATGGCCCCGGTGAACGCCTTCCTCACCATCACTGGCATCGAGACGCTGCACGTCCGCATGGAGCGTCACTGCGCCAATGCCCAGGCCGTCGCCGAATTCCTCGCCGGGCACGATGGCGTCGCCTGGGTCTCCTACGCCGGGCTGGAGGACAGCCCCTACCGCCCCCTCGCACGCAAGTACATGCCCGCCGGGGCAGGGGCCGTGTTCACCTTCGGCGTCAAGGGCGGCTACGACGCGGGCGTGCGCCTCGTGGAGAACGTCCGCCTGTTCTCCCACCTAGCCAATATCGGCGACACCCGCAGCCTGATCCTGCACCCGGCTTCAACGACGCACCGCCAGCTGACCGATGAGCAACGTGAGGCCGCCGGCGCCGGCCCGGACGTCATCCGCCTGTCCATCGGCCTGGAAACCACCGCGGACCTGATCGCCGACCTGGATCAGGCCCTCGACGGTTACTAAGTCGTCATGGCCGGGCCCGACCCGGCCATCCACGCACCAGCCCCGAAACACCGGGGACGGCCCCTCAGGGCATCAGCGCCGTCATGGGCCTGGAAACCGCCGCGGGCCTGGTCGCCGATGTGGATAAGCCACTGCCGTTACCCATCCGTCATGGCCGGGCTTGACCCGGCCATCCACGCACCAGCCTCGAAACACAGGGGACAGCCTCCCCTCAGGGCACCGGCGCCGTCATCCGCCGGATCGTGTTCGTCGTGCTGTGCCCGTCCTTCAGCGTGACCAGCACCACCTTCCCGCCCCAGCTCTGCACCAGGTCCGCACCGACCACCTGGTCAACGGTATAGTCCGACCCCTTGACCAGCACGTCCGGCCGCAGCGCCTTGATCATCTCATACGGCGTGTCCTCATCGAACAGCGTCACCAGATCGACCGGCGCCATCGACGCCATGACCGTTGCGCGCGCAATCTCGTTCTGCAGCGGCCGGCTCGGCCCCTTCAGCCGCTTCACCGAGGCATCCGTGTTGAGCGCCACGATCAGCCGGTCGCAGGCCGCCCGCGCCTCGCTCAGCAGGCGCACATGGCCGGGATGGATCAGGTCGAAACACCCGTTGGCGAATCCGACCTTCAGGCCGCGGCGGCGCCACTCCGCCACCTTCGCCTTCGCGCCCTCCAGCCCGGCCACCTTGCTGTCGGTCGCGACCAACTCATCGAGGTGCAGCCAGTCCAGCAACTCCTGCAGCGACACCGTCGCGGTGCCCTGCTTGCCGACCGAGATGCCGGCCGTCGCATTCGCAATCATCGCCGCCTCGTGCAGCGGCGCGCCGGCTCCTAGCGCAACCGCCAGCGCCGCCACCAGCGTGTCGCCGGCACCCGAAACATCGGCCACCTCGCGCGCCCGCGTCGGAAGGTGCAGCGTCTCCTGGTCGCGCCGCACCAGCGTCAGCCCTTTCGAGGACCGCGTCACCAGCACCGCCTGCCCGCCGGTCGCATCCAGCGCCACCCGCCCCGCGCGGTCCGCCTCCGCATCATGCTCGGCCTCGATCCGCGTGGCCACCCGGACCTCGTTCTCATTGGGCGTCAGGATCGTCGCGCCGCGATACGCGGTAAAGTCGGCCCGCTTCGGGTCGGCGATGATCATCCGCCCCGCCTCGTTCGCCCGCGTCAGGAGCGCATCCAGCACGCCGTCGCACAGCACGCCCTTCGCATAGTCCGACAGCACGACGATGTCGGCCCCCGCCAGGTGCGCCTCCACCGCCCGCATCACCGCCTCCAGCCCGACATTGTCCAACGGCGATGTCGTTTCTTCGTCAAGACGAAGAAGCTGATGCGATCCCGTCATGAATCGGGTCTTCGCTGTGGTCGGCCGCCGGTCGATCCGCACCAGACCTGAAGTTATGCCGCCCTCGTTCCGGATCAGCGCCTCGATCTCGTCGCCCGCCGCATCATGCCCGATCGCGCCGATCAGCACGGCATGCCCGCCCAGCGTCGCGATGTTCAGCGCGACGTTCGCCGCGCCGCCCAGCGTGGCACGCCGGTCCTGCGGCCGCAGCACCGGGATCGGCGCCTCCGGCGACAGCCGGCTGACCGCGCCGGTGACATATCGGTCCAGGATCACGTCGCCGATGACCAGCACCCGGGCGGAATGGAAGTTCCTGACGACCGCCGCCAGCTCAACATCGGTTGGCGACGATCGCGGGCCGCTCACGGCCTTGACTTCTGTCATACGGCTGAACCCCGTCGGATGATCTCTTCGGAAGCGATTCCATAGCAGGACGGTTCCGATGCTGCACGTGCAAAATCGCGTGCGAACACTGTTTCATTCCAGCCGTGAACCCGCTATTGAAACCGCCGTGCGCCCCTTCCGTGCAACATCTCAAAGGACAGGTCGTGAATTACTTGCCCCCCTTCGAATTGATTCGTCGGTCGATCGAGATCTCCACCGTGCGCGGCGAGCTGCGCGTCAACCTGTCGTATGAAAATTTTGTCAACCTGCTTCGCACAATGATACGCGGCGTCGAGGTGAATGAGGCATGGTACGCCCGCACCTATGAAGATATCGGCATGGCCATCCGTGACGGCATCATCCGCTCCGCCAGGCAGCACTTCATCGACGACGGCTACTTCGAAGGCCGCCTGCCGTTCCCCATCGTCGTCGATGAGGCGTGGTACCTCGCGCAGAACCCCGATGTCGCCGACAGCATCCAGAGCGGCGTCATTGCATCCGCGCAAGAACATTTCGACAAGGACGGTTACCGCGAAGGCCGCCTGCCTTTCGGCATGTGACCGCCCCACCCGGCACGTGACCGGTTGAGGCGGAATCGTCGGAAACCGTGAAGCACGCACCCGAACGACAGGCCATGGCACGATCCGCCGAGGTGGACCCGCGCAGCAGTGCCGATCGCGCCATGGCCTTCAACGACCGCACCCGAGGCACCGAAGCATGACGCCCAAGCGCCCCGCACCCGAGACCCGCGCCCAGCCAGACGGGCCGCCGATGCACGGGCCGCTCATGCAGGACCCGGCAGGCGACACGCTGCTCGCCGAACCCGACGGCCCGCGCGTGCTGCTCGAGATCGATCCCGCGCTGCCCGTCGGCTTCGTCCGCGGCCGGCTCGACATCGCGCTCCGCGGCCGGGTCATCAGTGAGGCCGCGATCGCCGAGGTCCGCCTGCAGGTCGACGAACGGATCCTCGCCGTCGCCGCCTTCGGCCAGCCGGAGGCGGCGCCGGTGACCGCGCTGCCCGACGGCACCCCGGCGCGCCAGCGCGGCTTCCAGTTCAACCTCCCCTGCCAGCCCGACGACGCGGTGATCCAGGCGTCCTTCCAGCTCGTCGCCCGCACCACCGACGACCTCGAATGCGCCGAGGATTTCGTCATCGACATCGACACCGGCGCGCCGGTCCCCGCCACCCTGGCCGCCGGTCCCGCCCGTCCGCTGGCTCAGACCGGCGCGAACCGCCCGCATGCCGTCCTCTATATTGAACGTGCAACAATCGACCTCGACGGGCTGCTCACCCTCGAAGGCTGGGCCGTCGCCGCCCGGCCCATCCTGGCCATCCACATCCACGCCGGCGACACCCGCCTCGGCACCGCCCGGCTCGGCATCGAGCGGGACGACGTCGCCGCTGCCTACGCCGCCTACCCGGACGCGCGCCTCGCCGGCTTCCGCTTCTCGGCCGTTCTGCCGAACGAGGTCCGCAACGAAACCCGCGGCGCCGCCTTCATCCGCGCCTGCCTGCTCTGCCCGTACGGCTTCGCGCAGGAGGAGGCGGTCCCGCTCGAATACATCGCCGGCCGTACGCTGCCGCCCACCCTGTTG
>DASQVN010000725.1:0-3406 GCA_035640755.1 Rhodopila sp. | reverse complement strand
ACCCTGTTCCATACACCGGGCAGGGGGACGGACGCTGATGGCATCGGATCGCGGGCTTGAGGAACGGCTGCTGGCGCTGTGGGACCATCTCGGCCTCGGCGTCGCCCACATCGCCACGCAGATGCCGGCCGACATCGCCGGACTTGTCCGCACCGCGGCCGAACGCGTGGGCGGCATCGTCCTGCCGGGGTATCACCCCACCGGCTGGGCGGATGTGGTGGCGGAGCGGACCGACGCGGTGCTTGCCGCGCTCGACCGGCTGCCCGCGCTGCCTGCGGTGTCCCTGCCGGCCGCGAACGGCGCCTACGCGGGCATCCGCTACACCGTGCAAGGCAGCGGGCCGCCGCTGGTCCTGTTGCCGTTCTTCCTCGCCGCCTCGCAATGGGAGCCCGCCATCCCGGCGCTCACGCAGCGGTTTACCGTCATCGTGCTGGGCGGGCGGCACCTCGGCGGCGTCGCGGCACTGGAGGACCGCGCCGCCGGCCGCAGCTACCAGGCTATGGCGCGCACCCTTTGGGACCGGATGGAGGTCGAGCACGACGACACGGTGCTCGACGTCGGCTGCGGCTCCGGCGCGCTGGACCGGCTGCTGGCGAAGCGCGTGCCCAACGGCCGGATCGTCGCAACCGACGTCAACCGCTTCCTGCTGCGGGAGGCCGCGGCGCTGAACGGCGGCAGCGCCCGGATCACGTTCGAGCAAGCCAACGCCGAGGCGCTGCCGTTCGCCGCGGCCTCCTTCGATGTGGCGTTCAGCATCACGGTGCTGGAGGAATGCGACGCCGGCCGCGCCCTCAGTGAACTGCACCGGGTGGTACGGCCCGGCGGTCGCGTCGGCGTGGTGGTGCGGGCGATCGACCTGCCGCAATGGTGGCACCTCGATCTGCCGCCGGAGGTGAAGCGCAAGGCTGAGATCCCGCCGCCGTCCGTCGGCGCCGGCGGCGTGGCCGACGCCTCGCTGTATCGGCGCATGCAGCAGGCAGGATTCCGTGAGATCGCCGGGTTTCCGGCGCTGGTGACCTTCGATAACCCCACCGGCCCGATCTGGCATTACCGCGAAGACCACGTGCTCGCGCAACTGACGGATGAAGAGGCACTGGCCTGGCACCGTGCCGCCGACGCGGCACGGGAGGCCGGGCTATTGTTCATGGCCCACCCGCTGCACTGCGCGGTGGGGACGAAATAGCGCGTGATCGTTGGAGGCGGGCTCGTCAGAAAATGTGAATCACGCGCTCACACACATCACCTAGCTTCCAGCACCAGATCGAACGTGATGCACACCGGGTTCTGACCACGCTGCACCCGGCCCTCATGGACCTCGCCCCGCATGTCGACCGCCAGCAGCTCCATCGCGGCGACTCCATCGCGCAGATGCGCCGCACGTACCAGCACCTCGGTCGCGGCATCCGAAACGGTCCGGCCGTCGGTGAAGCTGGCACCGACCAGGCTGCCTAGCGTGCCATGGACCGCGGCATCACGCAGTCCGTGCGTGCGTCCGATGGTCTCGATCGCGGTCAGGATGTCCTCGTTCGGCGCGACGCGGGCCACGATACCATCACCCATCCCGGTTTCGGGGCCGTGCGGCAGGAACAGGCTGAACCCGGTTTCGGCATCCGCCTCGGTCTCGACGCGGATCGAGCGGAAGCCGCGCGCCGTGACCCACACCGGATCGACGACGCGCGTCTCCCGCGGCAGGATGTGGCCGCCGCGGCGGCTTCCGTCGGGCTCGCGCCACACCGCGTGGCAATGGACCGCGGGCTGCCCGTCAGTCCACCCGAAGGTCGCGCAGGCGAGTTCGACGATACTGGTCCCCGCGGGTGCACGGGTGGCCGAGAACCAGGCAACGTGGCGGCCGTCGCTGGCCGGCGCCGGGATGACATAGCGGAACGGGTTCAGGCCCGCCCCCTCGAAGTGCAGGGTTGCCGATTGCAGCCCGGCCTCGATCAGCGGCGCCGTCAGGGCTTCGTCCAGCGCGGCGCCGGCGCGCAGCGGAAACCGCAGCTTGACCGGATCACCCCGGAACATGTCGATGCGCCGGTCACGCACCGGGCCGGGTTGTCGCAGCAATCGGGGGGATGGCATCGGGCGCCCGCCTCTCCTTGGTTGATGCGGTGGCAGGCTATCGCCAAGCTGCCGCCGGTCAATGGCGGAGGGGTGCGTGCTGATACTTGTGGTCGGGCCGAGCGGCGCGGGAAAGGACACGCTGCTGGCGGGCGCGAGACGCGCCCTGGCAGCGGATGAGCGGTTCCATTTCGCCCGCCGCGTCATCACCCGCCCGGCCGACGCCGGCGCCGAGGATCACGAACCCGCCACGGAAGCCGAATTTCTCCGCCGGGCCTTCGCGTTGCAGTGGCAGGCGCACGGCCTGCGCTATGGCATCCCGATCGACGTCATCGCCATGCTCCACCGGCGCCGCATCGTCATCGCAAGCATCTCACGCAGCATCATCGCCGCCGCCGCCGCCCGCTTCCCGGTCCGCGTCATCGAGGTCATCGCGCCGCCCGAGCTGCTGGCCCACCGGCTGGCCGCCCGCGGGCGGGAAGACGGCGCCGGCATCGCATCCCGCCTGGTGCGCCAGGTGGACCTGCCGGCCGGCATCCGGATTGAAACCGTTGTGAACGACGGCACGATCGAGGAAGGAACGCAACGCTTCCTCACCGCGCTTTGCCGCGTCCTCCGCGCGTGATCGGTTTAGGCGGACCCGCCGGAAACCGTGAATCACGCGCGCAAACATCGCCGCGTGATCGGTGAAGGCGGACCCGCCGGAAACCTTGAATGAACCACGCGTTAGCCCCCCAGCCTCACCCGCTCGGCCAGCGTGAACGCCGCTCCAGGCGCAGCCTGGGTGAACAGGCAGATGTCCCGGACCACACGCCGCTCCACCAGCGCCGGCGCGAACCACGCCTCCGCCGCCGGCATGAACACGGACTTTTCCGCCGGGCTCAGGCGCCGCGTCAGGGTCATGTGGAAGAACCAGGTCCGGAACACATACGGATACCCCCAGCGGACCAGCATGGCGTCCTGTTCCGCCGTCAGGTTCGCCTTGCGGCGGCGGGCGATCTCATCCTCACCCGGCGGTGCGCGGAACGGATCGAGCTGCTCGACACACGCATCCGCCAGCGCCTGCAAAGCCACGCTGGGAACCGTCTCCCGCAGCGCGAGGAATCCGAACACGTCCGACACCGCAAGCGGCGGTAGCTCGAACGGTGCGAGCCTCGCGGCCATCGCCCGCACCGCGGCGACGAAGCTCGCCCAGTCAGTGCCGGGCCGCAGCCGCATCGGCGGCTTCAGCGTGGCATGGAAACCGTACAGGCGAGGCTCCGCGGTAACCTCCGCGATGCCCGCGATCTCAGGCTGGCGCACCAAGGCGTTGCCGGCCGGGTCGCGGCCCAGCCAGGCGGCGGAGAGC
>DASQVN010000724.1:0-6402 GCA_035640755.1 Rhodopila sp. | reverse complement strand
ACGACACGGATGAGAACGGCGCCGAGGACAGCTTCATCGTCGTTCTGGACTGGAAGCAGCCCGTGCCGGAACGCTGGGCGGCCCTGTCCCCGCTGCCCAGCACCCGCGTGCATATCTCCTTCTTCGATCACCAGCCCTCGGCCATGACACCAACCTATGAGGTCGCGATGCGCTATTGGGAGAACGGCGTCGCCGACAACATGCTGATGAACTTCGGCGACTTCACCATGAACGCCAAGCTGAACGAGTTCACGCCTCAACCCCGGCACTGCTGATTGCGTCACAGCCGTCCTTACCGTGACGGCCGGACCTCACCCGGCCATCTGCGCACCTGCGGCAAAGTCGGTTGCCGGCGCGTCTCTTAAACCGCCGCCGCAACCCGCTCTGCCGCCGCCGCCAGCCCGTACACCCCACGCTCGGTCGGCAGCGGTGCAAACCGCGTCGTGATCCCCAGCACCGTCTCCGCCCCACCGAGGTACAGCACCCCGTCAGGCGTCATCTGCCCGGCAATGCTCTCCAGCACCCGCGCCTTCGTCGGCTGATCGAAATAGATCAGCACGTTCCGGCAGAACACGATGTCGAACCGGCCCAGCGGACGCGGATCGGCCAGCAGGTTGAACTCCCGGAACTGCACCATCCCGCGCAGCGCCTCCGACAGCCTCCAGTGGCTGCCCTCCTTCTTGAAGTGCCGCATCAGCATCTGCACCGGCAGGCCGCGCTGCACCTCGAACTGGGTATAGAGCCCCTCTCGCGCACGGATGAGCTGCTCCCGCGCAATGTCCGTCCCGACGATCTCGACCCTGCGTCCGTTCAGGGCCGGACCCAGCTCGTCCACGATCATCGCCAGCGAATACGCCTCCTGCCCGGATGATGCTGCCGCCGACCAGATGCGCAGCGTGCTGCCGGCAGGCCTGGCGGCGAGAAGCTGCGGCAGTGCGTACTTGCGCGCATGCTGGAACGGCTTGTCGTCGCGGAAGAAGAAGCTTTCGTTCGTCGTCATCGCCTCGACGACGTCCTGCACGAGGCTCTCGCAGTTGGGCCGGCGCAGCCGCTCCGCCAGCGCGTCCAGGTCCGGCAGGTTGTCCCGCTTCAGCAGGCCCGACAGCCTGGTCTCCAGCAGGTACACCTTGTCCATGCCGATCGCCAGCCCCGACCGCGCCTTCAGCAAGCCCGCCAGCGTGTCGAACGCGTGACGCGAAAGAGCAGCGCTCATGCCCGCGTTCCTTTCATGAGTTGCAGAAGTCGCGGTGCGATTTCGGGCAGCGGCAGGATGGCGTGGCACAGCCCCGCCTGCGCGATCGCGCCCGGCATGCCCCAAACCACGCTGGTCGCCTCATCCTGGGCAATCGCGCTGCCGCCGGCCTTGACCACCACCCGCGTGCCCTCCAGCCCGTCACGCCCCATCCCGGTCAGCATCGCCACCAGCACGCGCCCTTCGCACGCCGCCGCGGCAGAGCGGAGCATGGGGTCAACCGACGGCCGGCAGAAATTCTCGGGCGGGTCGGTCGTCAGCCGGGCCCGCAGCGCCGTCCGGTTCCCCTCGACGATCAGATGATGATCGCCCGGCGCGATATAGACCTGGCCGTCACGCAACGGCTCCCCGTCCTGCGCCTCGGCGCAGGGCAGGGCGCCCAGCCGGTTCAGATGGTCCGCCAAGATCCGCGTGAACGCCGCCGGCATGTGCTGGGTCAGCACGACCGGCACCGGCACGGCCTGCCCCAGCCCCTGGATGAGCGTAAACAACGCCTGCGGCCCGCCGGTCGAGCTGCCGATCGCGAGCAGCCGCGGCGGCGCCGCTACCCCGGTCCGCAGGACCGCCGGACCAAGGGGCAGCGCCCGCACCGTCGCCGCTCGGCCGCGCCGCCGCATCCGCGCCAGCCCCTTCACCTTCTCGATCAGCTCGCGCCGGAAAGTGTCGTCGCTCACCGCCCCGATGCTGGACGGCTTCGGCACATAGTCCGACGCGCCGAGCCGCAGTGCCCGCAACGCGATCTCGGCACCGCGCGTGGTCAGCGTCGAGGCCATGATCACCCGCACGCCTGGATCGGCCCGCAGGATCAGCGGCAGCGCGGTCAGCCCGTCCATCACCGGCATCTCGATGTCCAGGATCACCACATCGACCCCGGCACCGCGCACCTGTTCCGCGGCCGCCTTGCCGTTCCCGACCGTCGCGACGACCTCGATGCCCGGATCGTCCCGCAGCATGCGGGCCAGAACGCCCCGGATCGTCAGCGAATCGTCGCAGATCATCACCCGCGCCCGGGAGTCGACCCGCGGTTCGGGCGCGGCCGGCGCACCGAACCCCAGGCTCACAGCAGGCCGACCTGCTCGAACTTGCCGGTCAGGATTTCCTCATCGAACGGCTTCATGATGTATTCTTGCGCGCCGCTCGAGATCGCCTGCTCGATATGGTCCATGTCGTTCTCGGTCGTGCAGAACACGACCCGAGGGCCGTCCGGGCCGAACTCCTGCCGCAGCGTCTTGAGGAAGGTCAGCCCGTCCATCACCGGCATGTTCCAGTCCAGCAGCACGCAATCCGGCATGCTCGCTCGGCAGGCTTCCAGGGCGAGCAGGCCGTCCGCGGCCTCGGTCACCGTGAAACCCTTGCCCTCCAGGATGCGGCGGGCAACCTTGCGGACAACGCGGCTGTCATCCACCACCAGGCACGTGCGGGACATCCCGGTTACTCCTGTTCTGAAAATGCCATCAGCTTCGCGACGTCCAGCACCACCAGCAGCCGCCCGTCCAGGCGGAAGATGCCGGTGCTGAACGCAGCCCAGTTCGGCTCCAGCGTCGGCGGGTTCCGCTCGAACGTCGCAGCATCCAGGCTCATCACTTCGGAGACCTGATCGACCAGCAGCGCATACAGCTCGCCGCCCTGCTCCGCCACCACCGACATGCGCCGCTGCCCGGCTGGCGCGGGCGGCAGGTTCAGCCGCCGCCGCAGGTCGATCGCGGTCACGATCCGGCCGCGCAGGTTCAGGCTGCCGGCGATCTCGGGCGGCGCCAGGGGAATGCGCGTGATCGCCTGCTCCCCCAGCACGTCGCGCACCGCCAGCACGGGCACGCCGCACAACTGGTTGGCAACCGTCAGTGTGACCAGCACCTGCCGGTCGTCGCTCACATGGGTATCGGGTCGGTCCAGAACGTCTGACATGGCGCGTTTCCTTCAGATCGAGCAGATCGTGGTAGAGCGGAACCTGCGGCAGCGTGACTCTGCTCTACACATCAATGGCTGACCGCCGGTTCGGCCAGGCGCTGGCGCAGGCTGCTGATCAGCGCATCACGGTCGAACTTGGCGACATAGTCGGTGAACCCGGCCGCCAGCGCGGTGCGTACCGCGTCCGGCGCCGTCGTGCCGGTCAGCGCAACCAGCGGCACCTCGGCCCATGCGCCGCCCTTGCGGACCGCGCGGGCAAAGCCAAGCCCATCCATCCCCGGCATCTCGATGTCCGAAACGATCGCATCCACCACCAGGCCGCTGTCCCTCAGGTGCAGCGCCTCCGCTGCGGAGGAGACCGCGGTGACCCGGAACCCGGCGGCACTCAGCATCGGCACCGACAGGTCGCGGAAGAACGTGCTGTCATCCACCAGCAGCAGATGTTTTCCGCCACTGTTGCGGCCTTGGCTCGGCACTCCGTTGAACCAGTCGGCCGAGGCCTGCATCAGCCAATAGCCGGTATCCAGTATGTCGGTCGCCTGGCCGCCGATCACCGCCGTGCCCAGCAGCCCAGGCCGCACGCCGGCCAGCTCGATGTTCAAACGGTCTTCGATGACGTCGATGATCTCGTCCACCATCAGCCCCATGCTGCGCTCGCCGTCGGCGAACACCAGCAAAGGCTGCGTTGGCTTCTGCTGATCGGCCCCGCCGTCCAGGGCGATCAGCGGCATCAGCCTGCCGCGGTACTGCGTCACCGGGGAGCCGCAGGACAGCTCGATCTTCTCCCGCGGGATGTGCTCGAGCCGCGCCACCAGGCTGAGCGGCACGCCCATCCGCGGCGAGCCGCCGGTGCGGAACAGCAGCATCGCCGTCCGGTCGCCCGACGTGACCGCTTCGGTGACGCTGGCGCGGCTCACGCGGCCCTCGGACCCGGCGCCGATCCCGCTGGCGCGGGCAATGCCGTTCGGATCGAGGATCATGATGACCGAACCGTCGCCCAGGATCGTGTTGCCGCTGAACATCGTCACGTGCCGCAGGATCGGGGCGACCGGCTTCACGACGATCTCCTCGGTGTCGAACACCCGGTCGACGATGATGCCCAGCGTGTGCTGGCCCACCTGCGCCACGACCACGTGCGTGGCCTCTTCTTCCTCCTTCGCGCCAAGCGACAGCAGCTCGGTCAGGCTGACCAGCGGCAGCAGCCGGTTGCGCAGCCGCAGCACCGGGGTGTCGTTGATCCGCTCGATCACGCTGGTGCCGTCGTTGGCGTTCGAATTGCCGCCCTGCGCGCGCACCAGTTCGATGACGCTGATCTGCGGGATGGCGAAGCGCTCGCCGCCCGCCTCGACGATCAGCGCCGAGACGATCGCCAGCGTCAGCGGGATCTTCACCGTGAACATCGTGCCCTGGCCGGGCGTGCTCTTCAGGTCGATCGTGCCGCCGATCTTCTCGATGTTGGTCTTCACCACGTCCATCCCGACGCCGCGCCCCGACACCGAGGAGACGGTCGCAGCCGTCGAGAACCCCGGCCGGAAGATGAACCGCTGGACCTGGCCCTCGCTCATGTTCGCCAGTTCGGCTTCGGTGGCGAGCCCGTTCGCCACCGCCTTGGCCTTGATCCGGTCCACCGCCAGGCCGCGCCCGTCGTCGGAAATCTCCAATATGATGTGGCCGCCTTCATGGAACGCGTTCAGCGTGATCGTGCCCGTCTCCGGCTTGCCCGCCGCACGCCGCTCCGCCGGTGTCTCCAGGCCGTGGTCGCCGCTGTTGCGCACCATGTGCGTCAGCGGGTCCTTGATCAGCTCCAGCACCTGCCGGTCCAGTTCGGTGTCGGCGCCCAGCATCTGCAGCTCGATCTTCTTGCCGAGGTCGTGGGCCAGGTCGCGCACCAGCCGCGGCAGCTTGTTCCAGGCATTGCCGATCGGCTGCATGCGGGTCTTCATCACGCCTTCCTGCAGGTCGGTCGTAATGTGCGACAGGCGCTGCAGCGGCACGCTGAAGGGGCTGTTCTCCTGCGTGCGGGCAAGCTGCAGAAGCTGGTTGCGGGTCAGGACGAGCTCGCTGACCAGCGTCATCAGGTCTTCCAGCACATCCACCGTCACCCTGATGGTCTGCGCCGCCGCAGGCGCCGCCGCCGCGGCGGGTTCGGCCGAAGCGGCGGGCACCGGCTTTGCAGCCTCCGGCGCCGGCCTCACAGGCTCGGGCTTCGGCGCGGACGGCGCTTCCACCGCAACCGGCGCCGCAGGCTCCACCACCTTCGCGGCCTCGGGTGCCGTGGTCTCCGGCGCCTTGCTCTCAGGCGCCGCCGGGGCCGGCGTGCCGCCTTCCTGCGCCGTAGTGGCGTTCAGCGCGGCAATCAGTTCCGAGTCATCCCCCGCCGGTTCGGCGCCCGTCTCGCCCAGCACCGCGACAATCGCCTTGATCCGGTCAATCGCCTGCAGGACCTGGCTGACGATCGCCGGCGTAACCGAAAGTGTGCGGTCGCGCAGCCGCCCCAGGACATTCTCGCCGGCATGCGCAACCCGTTCCAGCCGCGGCAGCCCGAGGAAGCCGCACGTGCCCTTGATCGTATGCACAAGGCGGAAAATCCCGGACAGCGTCTCCGCATCATCCGGTGCACGTTCCAGCGTGACCAATGCGACATCGAGCTCGGCCAGGCTCTCATTGGTTTCGGTCAGGAAATCGGCAAGCAGATCGTCCACGGCAGCCCCCTTGGCAACCCGTCGTCCGGGCGGGAGCCGATACTTGCCGGCAATTTGCAAATAAAAGGTAAATGCAGGCCCGCTTTTTCCGCCCTCAGACCCCCCCGACCCGAAGAATCGGCACCTGCGCTGCCGGGTTTGGCGCAAGCAATACAGACAGTCGTACGCCGGTTTCATGCGCGATCACTGTCGTCAATGCCATCTGCGGCGCCTGCCAGGCTGAGAGCGCCCGCTGCGCTTCCGCCGCGTCCGTGACACATGCAGCCGTACCCGCGGGCCACGCCGCATCCGGGCCTTCGATCTGCACGAACACGTCCTGTGCCCCGCCCGCCAACCGGATCACGCCGCCCTTCTGCAGGCATTCCGCCGCCAATAGAACCGCATTCAGCAGCACCCGCCCGAACGCCGCCGCAAAACACGCCGCCGGGTCCAGCGCGTCATGTTCCAGCCGCACATGCGCCGGCAGCCCACGTGTCAGATCGACCACCCGCTGCGCCGGAACCCCCTCGTCACTCGGCGTCATCGCCGCCGCCAGCAGCC
>DASQVN010000723.1:0-6790 GCA_035640755.1 Rhodopila sp. | reverse complement strand
CCAGTTGACCCAGCCCCGGCGCCAGGTTCAGTATCGGCTTCAATACGAAATTGCCGGGGGCGAAGCAACATGCCGCAGATCACTCGGCGCACTGCCATGGCCGGGCTTCTGGGTTCGGCCGTAGGGCCAGGACTGGCGCGGGCCGACGCGTCCATTCCGCCGGAGGGCATCGGCAACCGCCTGCGGCATCTATCGTATTCCGACCAGGGCGGGCGGCCCGACGGCGTACAGGTCATGCTCAACCGCCGGCACGTCTATGTCGGGCACATGTTCAGCAACGGCATCACCGTGCTGGATGCGGCCGACCCGCGCGCACTGAAGCCGGCCGGGTTCTGGACGGCGGGCGACTATACCCGTACGCATCACATCCAGGTCGCCAACGACCTGCTGTTGGCGGCGAACGGCGCCAACATCGTCGCCATGCAGTCGTACGATAGTCTGCGCGGCTACTTCGAGAACAACCTGGCGGACAGCATCACCAACCGCCGGAAGTTCCGCTCCGGCTTGTCGATCCACGACATCTCCAGGCCCGCCGACCTGCGGGAGATCGCGTTCCTCGAGATGCCGGGCCTCGGCATCAACCGCCTGTGGTGGGTCGGCGGACGCTACGCCTATGTCTCGGCCCATTTCGACGGGTTCACCGACCACATCCTGTGCATTGTCGACCTGCAAGAGATCACGAAGCCCGTCATCGTCTCGAAATGGTGGCTGCCGGGGATGAACCGCGGTTGCGGCGAGCAGCCGACGGCGCCCAAGGGCAAGCGCTACGCCCTGCACCACATGATCGTCGCGGGCCGGCTGGGCTACGGGGCGTGGCGCGACGGCGGGTTCACCATCCATGACATCAGCGATCCGACGGCACCGCGGCTTGCTGTCGCATATCAACTGGTCGCCGCCCTTCCCCGGCGGCACCCACACGCCCCTGCCCCTGCCCGGGCGTCAGCTCGCGGTGGTCGCCGACGAGGCGAATGCCGATGGCTGCGCCAAGGGCATCTTCCGCACCTGGGTGCTGGATGTGCGCACGCCGGACAACCCCGTGCCCATCGCGACCCTGCCGACGCCGGCGGATCGCGACTACTGCCCCCTGGGGGAACGTTCGGGCCGCACAACCTGCACGAGAACCGGTCCGGCTCCTTCCAATCGGAGAACCTGATCTTCGCCACCTACCAAAACGCCGGCGTGCGGGTGTTCGACATCGCGGACGCGTTCGCGCCGCGGGAGATCGCCTTTTGGGTGCCGCCGGTGCCGACGCGGCTGATCGATCCGCGGCCGAACATCGCCCTGGCCGCGAAGACCTGCGACAACTACGTCACGCCCGAGGGGATCATCTACGTCAGCGACTGGAACGCCGGCCTGCACGTGCTGGAGTACAAGGGATAGGCGGTGCATTGGGGATAGGCGGCGCGCTGGGGATCGGCGGCGCGTTGGCGGCTCGCGGAACCGCCTGCGCGCCTCTTGGGCCGCCGGGTCCAGAATTGACAGGCCGCATTGACGCTCCCGAGGCGGCAAACGATAATACGGTATGTCAATCTCCGACCGCATCGCAGCCCAGCCGCTGAAGCGGAATCTGCGCGAACAGCTTGTGGAAAAGCTCGGCGGCGACATTGTGCGCGGCCTGCTGCGTCCGGGCGATGCCTTGCCGAACGAGGAAGAATTGCTGGCCCGCTACGACGTCAGCCGCACCGTGCTGCGGGAGGCGCTGAACGTCCTCTCGGGCAAGGGGCTGCTGGATGCGAAACCGCGCCGCGGCACCATCGTCCGCCCGCGCGCGGACTGGAGCCAGCTTGACCCGGCCATCCTGGGCTGGCGCGACGATCCCGCGCAGCCGGCGGGCGACAATCTCGACCATCTCATGGAACTGCGCCGCATCATCGAGCCTCCGGCCGCGGAGCTTGCCGCGCGGCGCGGCACGGCGGACGACCATGGGGCGATTGCGGCGGCCTACGACGCGATGGTGGCCGCCGCCGGCGACGTGCCCGCCTTCGTCAATGCGGACGTGAGCTTCCACGTCGCCTGTCTGCACGCGGCCCGCAATGAATTTCTGCTGCCGGTGACCCATGCCATCCGCGCCAGCCTAGTGGCCTCGATGCACATCACCAACCGCGACACCGACCGGAACCGCATGGTGACGCTGCCGCTGCACAAGGCGATCCTCGACGCGATCCTGGCGCGCGACGGCGCAGCGGCCCGCGACGCCATGCGGGTGCATCTGGATCACACCGAGCGCCGGCGCGCCGCTATGGCGCCCCGGCGGCCGGCGCGAAAGGCGGCGAAGCACTGAGACGGTTCAGCGGGTTCGGCGCCGGTGACGGTGGGCCACCACGGACCTACGCAAAGATCTCCCCCAGGCGCCTGATCGTCCCCAGCGTCTTCTCCTGCGGCAAGCCGGGCCAGTTGCAGCGCATGATGAAGTGATCGACGCCGAGCAGTTCGGTGTAGCGGGCGATCTCTTCCTTGACCGAGACCTTGTCGCCGATGATGAACCGGTCGCGGGCAAAATCCTCGAACGTGGTTTCCGTGCGACGTCCGGGCAGACCCCAGGAGGCGTAGGCGTTGTACTTGTATTCCAGCGGTCCCCGACACTCCTCATGCGCGGTGGCGTGACGCTCACCGACATGGCATTCGACGGTGATCGGAAACTCCTGCGCGGTGCGGCCATACTCGGTCAGGGCAGAGCGGTAGGTTTGCATCAGGGGCGCGATCTTGCCGAGGCCGCTGCTGTTGACGATCAGCCAGGCATCGCCGATCCGCGCGGCGCGCTTGACCGAAGCCTCGGCCTGCGCGGCGATATACAGCGGCGGACCGGCGGGCCGCATCGGCTTCAGCGCGATGCCGGAATCATTCACTGTGTAGAAGCGACCCTGGTGGGTGAGCCGGTCCTCGGTCCATAGCCGTTTCATCAGCCCGATGCTCTCATTGAAGCGCGCGGGACGTTCCGCGAGCGGGATGCCGAAGGCATCGAACTCCGGCTGGCGATAGCCCTGCCCGATGCCCAGGATGAAGTTTCCGCGCGTCAGCACATCCAGCGTGGCGGCTTCCTCGGCGACGTGCACCGGGTTCAGCGGCGGCAGGATCAGGATGTTGGAGCCGATCGTCATGCCCTGCGCATGGGCGGCGACATAGGCCATCATTGGCGTGATCTGCAGCATCTGCATCGGATAGGTCAGCCAGTGGTGCGGGAACCACAAGGAGCTGAACCCGGCATCCCGCGCCGCGCGCACCTGCTCGACAATCTCCGGGACGCGCTCCGCGACGCTGGTGCCCTCGGGGAACTGCGTATTGATGAACAGACCCAGCTTCATGTCCACGATCCTCCCTGTTTGCGGCACACCATAGCACGTCGCGCATGGTTCTTGGTTTGACCGGTGGGGCTTGACCCGCGGGCGGCGATCCGTTGCCTTGTCACATCACCCTGACGAGGCTTGCTGTCCATGGACTGCCTGAACGCCGTGGCCGAGGTCATCGGTCCTGCGAACGTACTCTCTGCGCCCGACGATGTCGCGCGCTATGCCACCGACTGGCGCAACGTCTATCGCGGGAGCCCGGTGGCCGTCATGCGCCCTGGCACGACGCAGGAGGTTGCCGAGGTGGTCAGGCGCTGCGGCGAAGCCGCCCTCGCCATCGTCCCCGCCGGCGGACGCACGGGGCTGTGCGGCGGCGCGGTTCCATTGGCGAACGGCCCCGCGTCGGTCGTGCTGTCGCTGGAGCGGCTGAACCGGATCCGCGCCGTCGACGCGCGCGACTTCTCTATCGTGGCCGAGGCCGGCTGCGTCGTGCAGAACGTGCAACAGGCGGCGGCCGACGCCGGGCGGCTGTTCCCGATCCAGTGGGGCGCGCAGGGCACCGCGCAGATCGGCGGCATGCTGTCGACCAACGCGGGCGGCATCCGTACGCTGCGCTGGGGCAACGCGCGCGAGCTCGTCCTGGGACTGGAGGTCGTGCTGCCGGATGGCCGCATCCTCGATGACCTGCGGCGGGTGCGGAAGGACAACAGCGGCTATGCGCTGCGCCACCTGTTCATCGGCGCCGAGGGCACGCTGGGCATCATCACCGCGGCGGCGATGCGCCTGCAGCCGGCGCTCAAGCGGGTGGAGACTGCCTTTGTCGCGGTGCCCAGCCCCGATACCGCGCTGTCGCTGTTCTCCCGCATGATGGAAAGCGGCGCCGAGGTCATCGCCTTCGAGCTCTGTGCCCGTTACTGCATGGAAGCCGTTACCCGCCATGGTGTCGGGCTGCGCGTGCCGCTGCCGCTCGACAGTCCATGGTATGTGATGCTTGAGCTCGCCGCCGCGCATGACGGCATTCCGGTGCGGGACATCCTCGAAACCACCCTGGCCGACGCAATGGAGGCCGAGGAGGTGCTGGACGCCGCGATTGCCGAAAGCGAGGCGCAGCGCCAGGCGATCTGGAAGATCCGCGAGGACTATCCGGAATGCTCCCGGAGGGACGGGCCGGCGATCCCGACCGATACGGCGGTGCCCGTCTCGGCCGTGCCGGAGTTCCTGCGCATCGCCGAGCGTGAACTGGGGGCGCGCTGGCCCGAGGGGCGGATGGCCGCCATCGGCCATACCGGCGATGGCAATATCCACCTGTCCCTGCATGCGCCGGCAGGCATGACCGACCGTGCGGCCTGGGTCGCCCGCGCGGGTGAGGCCGAGGCGATGATCAATGCCATCGCCGTCTCCCTCGGCGGCAGCTTCTCGGCCGAACACGGCATCGGCCAGTCGAAGCGGCACGCCATGGCGACGCACAAGGACGCGATTGCCGTGGATGTCATGCGGCTGCTCAAGGGCGCGCTTGATCCGCAGAACCGGATGAATCCGGGCAAAGTGCTGCCTTGACTGATCGGGAGGCGGACGCCTCCCAATGAATTTTGATTGGCACTGCGGACGTTGTCTGTCGTTTCTGGAACGGCCGTCCCTGACGGCGCCGCTCGTGTGGCCGCTCTGGAATACAGTCGGATGCCGACCTGATGAAACGCTGGGCTGCCGTGGTGTGTGCCGCCACCCTGGCTAACTGTGCCGCGCCCCAGATAAGCGTCACGGACGCATCCCCGCGCCGGGTCGAATTCCTTGTGCAGAGCCCCACGCTCGTGCCGATGCAGGATGTGGATGAGCAGGCGGCGGCGCATTGCCGGCAGCGCGGGCTGTGGTACCAGAAGGCCGACGCCGTGTGGGTCGGCCCGACCGCGCAGCGCGTTACCTACGAATGCATTGGGGCGGAACAATCGCCGATGCCGCCGACCAAGGCGCGGCCGAGACCGGCCCGTGCGGCGCAGCCGGCCGAAAAGACGCCTCGCGGGGACCCGAAGGCGTCGGCCTGGGCGAAGGCCCGAGCCGCGACGCATAGCTGGGCGCGGTGTCTGCAGCGTGTCGCGACGCGCAAGGCCAAGGAGACCAGCGAAGCGCTACAGTTGATCGCCCGGGAGGTAGTGGACGCCTGCGCCGAACAGGAGCATGCGGTGCATGAACCGCTGATCGCCATTGGCGAGGACTCGAGCAGCTTCCAGGCGGACATGCACGCACAGGCCGTGCAGAATGCGGCAGACGCGGTGAGGGGCATTCGAACCGCGGCCGGCGAGCCGGCAGTGGAACCGGCAGGCTCTCGGAGCGACGAGCGGACCGTCCCGCCGTTGCCGTGACTGCGGGGCTGGCATGACTGCGGGGCGGCCGCGTGCTTGCTGACCTGCCACTACCTCGTTCACCATGGCGCCGAAGCAGACCGCACCGGGAGGAAACCGCATGCAATTCACCTTCACCAGTGAGCAGGAGGGGTTCCGCTCCGTCCTGCGCCGGTTCTTGGATGAGAACTCGCCGCCCAGTGTGGTGCGTCGGCTGATGGAGACCGAGGCCGGATGGGACCGCGCTGCCTGGCGCGAGCTGAACCAGCAACTTGGCCTGACCGCGGTGCACATTCCCGAAGCCTATGGCGGACAGGGCTTCGGCTTTGTCGAGCTTGGGATCGTGCTGGAGGAGATGGGGCGCGCGCTGCTCTGTGCGCCGTATTTCGGCTCGGTTGTGCTGGCGGCGACGTCGATCCTGAATGCCGGGACCGAGGCGCAGAAGCGGGACCTGCTGCCGGGGATCGCGGAGGGGGAGGTTGTGGCGACCCTGGCCTCGGCAGAGCCCAACGGGCGCTGGGACACGGACGGGATCGAGATGTCGGCTGAGCCCGCCGGCACCGGAACATATCGGCTGACCGGAGTGAAGAGCTTCGTCGTCGATGGCCACACGGCCGATCTGCTGGTCATTGTCGCCCGCCGTCCGGGAACGCGGGGGGCGGAGGGGCTGTCGTTCTTCACTGTGCCGGGCGATGCGGCCGGGTTGTCGCGGCGGGCGCTGACGGTGCTGGACCCGACGCGCAAGCTGGCACTGCTGGAGTTCCGCGGCGTCGAGGCGCGGTTGCTCGGCGGGGAAGGCAGCGCCGGTGATGCGTTCGCCAGCACCATGACGCAGGCGGCACTGTGCCTGGCGAACGAGATGGTGGGCGGGGCGGAGCGGCTGCGCGTCTCGGCGCTGGACTATGCCAACCTGCGGGTGCAGTTCGGGCGGTCGATTGCCTCGTTCCAGTCGATGAAGCACAAGCAGGCGGACATGCTGCTGGATGTCGAGCTGGCGAAATCGGCGGCGTACTGTGCGGCGGCCGCTGCGGACGAGAAGGACCCGGAGCTGCCGGCGGTGGCATCGCTCGCCAAGGCCGCGGCGGCCGAAGCGTATATGCAGACGGCGATACATACGATCCAGATCCATGGCGGGATCGGGTTCACCTGGGACAATGACACGCATCTGTG
>DASQVN010000722.1:0-4623 GCA_035640755.1 Rhodopila sp. | reverse complement strand
GGCGTCTATCTGGCGAGCGGAGGACCGACACAGCAGCTACGGACATTTGGCCGCGCTTTGTCCGCTTGTGCCATGTTTGGTGGCGGACGAAGCTGACTGGACACGCCGAGACGGACCATGCCGCCGGGCGTCCACACATGATATTACTTGACCGACGCAACCCGCAGCGCGTTGGTGGTGCCGGCCTGACCGAAGGGAACGCCGGCGGCGACGACGATTTCGTCGCCGTGATTGGCAAAGCCTTCGGTCAGCGCAATCCGCCCGGCCCGGTTCACGGCCTCGGTCATCGAATGCACGTCCGGCGTCACCACACCATCGACACCCCAGACGACGGCAAGGCGGCGCGCGGTTTCGACGTTGGGGGTCAGGCCGATGACCGGGGCCGCGGGGCGTTCACGGGCAACGCGCAGCGCCGTTCTGCCGCGCGCCGTGAAGGCAACGATGGCCTTGGCGCCGATGGTCGCGCCGACCTGGGCCGAGGCGGCGGCAATGGCATCCGCCGTGAGGGCGGAGGGCGGCGGGCGGGAAGCATCGATCATGGCGCGCCAGCCGGCATCCTGCTCCACGCGGGCGACGATACGGTCCATCATGTTGACCGCCTCATAGGGATACTGGCCGGCGGCGGTCTCGCCGGACAGCATCACCGCATCGGCACCGTCGAACACGGCGGTCGCGACATCGGACGCCTCGGCGCGGGTGGGCGCGGGGGCGCTCATCATGCTTTCCAGCATCTGCGTGGCGACCACGACCGGCTTGCCCAACGTGCGCGCGAGGCGGACGATCCGCTTCTGCGCCAGCGGCACTTCCTCCGGCGGGAGTTCCACGCCGAGGTCGCCGCGGGCGACCATGACGGCGTCGGTCAGCTCCACTATGTCATGCAGGTTATCCAGGGCCTGGGGCTTTTCCAGTTTCACCATCACCCAGGCGCGGCCCTCCACCAGGTTCTTCGTTTCAACCACGTCCTCGGGACGCTGGACGAAGCTCAGGCCGATGAAATTGACGCCGTGGTCGAGCGCAAAGGCAAGGTCCTCGCGGTCCTTGGGGGTCAGGGCAGGGATCGGCAGCACGACGTCGGGGACGTTGACGCCCTTGCGGTCGGAAAGCGGGCCGCCGACGACGACCTCGGTCTCCAGCGCATCGGGCCGCTTGTGGGCAACCCGCAGGCGGAGCTTGCCGTCATCCAGCAGCAGGTTGCTGCCGATCGACGCGGCCTCGATGATCTCGGGGTGCGGCAGGTTGACGCGGTTGGCGTTGCCGGGCGTGGCATTCAGGTCGAGCCGGAACCCGTGCCCGGTCTGCAGATGGACCCGGCCGCCCGAGAAGCGGCCGACGCGCAGCTTCGGCCCCTGGACATCGGCGAGGATACCGATGGGGCGCTGAAAGCGCTCCTCCAGTTCCCGGATCATGGCAATGCGGGCGGCGTGATCCTCGTGCGAGCCATGGGAAAAATTCAGGCGGAACACGTCGGCGCCGGCCTGGAACAGGCGGGCCAGCACGTCTGGGCTGGAGCTCGCGGGGCCGAGGGTCGCAATGATCTTGGTGCGGCGGCGGCGGCGCAGCCGGGGTCGGACAGCCATGTGTCGTCCTTTGCCTCAAGCGATCAGGATGGCGCGGATATCGTTGACATTGGTGAGGGTCGGGCCGGTGATGATCAGGTCATCGATGGCGCCGAAGAAGCCGTGGCTATCATGGCGGGCGAGGCTCGCGCGCGGGTCGAGGCCGGCGCCACGGGCGCGGACCAGCGTGTCGGGGCCGAGGATGGCGCCGGCGATCTCATCCATGCCGTCGATGCCGTCGGTGTCCCCGGCGGCAGCCCAGATGCCGGGCGCGCCGTCGAGGGCCAGGGCAAGGCCGAGCAGGAACGTCGTGTTGCGGCCACCGCGGCCCGATGCGTTACCGGAAGGGGTTGGCCCGCTCATGGTGACGGTCGTTTCGCCGCCCGAGAGCAGCACGGCCGGCCGCGCGACAGGGTGGCCGTGGGCGCGGACGGAACGGGCAATGCCGGCCATGACGGTGCCGAGCTGCGCGGCCTCACCCTCCAGCGCGTCGCCCCGGATCAGGGGCGTCAGGCCGAGGGCGCGGGCCTTCGCGGCCATGGCTTCGAGGGCCATCATGGGGGTTGCGATCATGCGGAAATCCACGTTGTGCAGGCTACCGGGCTTCGGCGTCTCATCGTCGTCCTGCGCCAAGCGAGCCGCAACCGAGGGCGGCGGTGTGATGCCATATCGCGCAATCAACGCGCGTGCATCGGCGAAGGTCGTGGCGTCGGGGACGGTGGGGCCGGAGCCGATCACGGCAGGATCATCGCCTGGAACGTCGCTGATCGCCAAGGTGACGACACGGGCCGGCGCGGCAGCGGCGGCGAGGCGCCCGCCCTTGATGGCCGAGAGGTGCTTGCGCACGCAGTTCATTTCGCTGATGCTCGCGCCGCTGGCCAGCAGGGCGCGGTTGACCGCCTGCTTGTCGGAAAGCGTCAGGCCCGGCACGGGGGCGGCCAGCAGGGCGGAGGCGCCGCCGGAGATCAGCGCGATCACCAGGTCGTCCTTGCCCAGGCCGCGGACGCGCTGCAGCAGGCGCAGCGCACCGATCTCGCTGTTGGCGTCGGGCACGGGATGGGAAGCCTCCACAACCTCGATCCGTTTGGTGGGCACGGCGTGGCCGTAGCGGGTGACGACGGTGCCTTCCAGGGGAACGTCGGGCCAGGCGTCCTCGAGCGCGGCAGCCATCACCGCGGCCGACTTGCCGCCGCCGACGACGATGCAGCGGCCCGAGTCCGGCCTGGGCGGCAGGTGCTGGGCAAGCATGCTGCGCGGGTCGGCCGCGGCGATGGCGGTGTCGAACAGGGTGCGGAGGGCGGAGCGGGCGGCGTCGTTGGTCCAGTTGCTCGTCCTGGGGCCCTGGTCAGGCATCCGTGCGTTTCCTCTGTCTAGGCGCGTGGTTCACGACTGCCGACAAGCCCGCCGCGACCGATCACGCGCTGGTCGGCAGGCGCCGTATAGCGATTCGCCATCGGCCGCGCCATCTTGGGACGAAACCCTGAAGGAGGACACCATGCCCGCACCTGAATTCGACACGGCCACACGGACCGAGCTGGAAGCCGCGGCGTTCCGCAAGCTCGTGGCGCACCTGCGGGAACGGACGGATGTGCAGAACATTGATCTGATGAACCTCGCGGGGTTCTGCCGGAACTGCCTGAGCCGATGGTATCGGGAGGCGGCCGCGGACAAGGGCATCACGCTGGCTGATCCCGACGCGCGGGAGATCATCTACGGCATGCCGTACAAGGAATGGCAGGCGAAGTACCAGAAGGAAGCCTCGACAGAGCAGAAGGCGGCGTTCGCAAAGGCGAATCCGGGGCATTGACCATGGATGTTGCGCCGGCGGGGCGGCCCCGCCGGCGCAGGACCGGCTGCTAGAGCAGATCGCGGCAGAGCGGAACGTGCGAA
The DNA here is from genome assembly GCA_035640755.1 of Rhodopila sp. GTDB lineage: Bacteria > Pseudomonadota > Alphaproteobacteria > Acetobacterales > Acetobacteraceae > Rhodopila. The sequence continues at coordinate 1,177 of DASQVN010000722.1, read as the reverse complement.
CGCGTGAATCTGCTCTACAAATCAATGGCTAGAGCGCTTTCGCCGTTTCCAGTCAACTTGAAAGCGCGCTATGCCGCGACCGGTCGTTTCAGCCGGTCGGCGAACTGCTTGCGGAACTTGACGACCTTCGGCGCGACGACGACCTGGCAATAGCCGGTCCAGGGATTGCGGGCGAAGTAGTCGTGATGCTCGGGTTCCGCTGCATAGAACACCTGCAGGGGCACGACCTCGGTGACCAGCTTGCCAGGCCAGATCCCAGCGTCGGTGATTTCCCGCATCACCGCCTCGGCCGTCTGGCGCTGGGCGTCGGAGTGGGTGAGGATGATCGAGCGGTACTGCGGCCCGATATCGTTGCCCTGCCGATCCTTGGTGGTCGGGTCATGGATGGTGAAGAACACCCGCAGCAGGTCGGCGTAGCTGAGTTCGGCAGGGTTGAACTCGACCTGGACGACCTCGGCGTGGCCGGTCTGGCCGGTGCAGACGGCCTTGTAGCTGGGGTTCGGAACGTGGCCGCCGGCGTAGCCCGACATCACCGAGGTCACGCCGCGGAGTTCCTTGAACACCGCTTCCAGGCACCAGAAGCAGCCGCCACCCAAGGTGGCGGTTTCGTTTGTGGCCGTTTCCGTCGCTGTTGCTTCCGCCATCATGGTTACTCCCTCTGCCGATGGTTGCAGCGTACATTGCAGCTTACATGGGGCTGGCGGGTCCGTCATGAAGGGACGCAGCGTGCCCCACGAGCGCCAGTCGGTAGCAGTACATTGAACCCTCCGCTGCAGGATGGTGGTTGAACCGCATCCGGATGCGTAAAATCTGCTGGTCTCAATCCTTTCTCAGGTGCCGCCGGCGGCGGCGTTTCGAACGCAGGAGGATCAATGCGCTGGACGTCGTGGTTGATGACGGCTGCCGTGACGGCGGCATGGCCGGTGGGGGCTATGGCGGTGGGCACTGTGGCGGTGACCCAGGACAATTTCCACGCACGCACGACAGGCGATCTTGTTGCGCTATGCGATGCTCCGGCGTCCGATCCGATGCGGGTTGCCGCCATTCATTTCTGCGAGGGATTCATGGTCGGCGCGTACCAGTATCATGAGGCCGAACGGATGGGCCCGAAGGGACAGCGGCTGTTCTGCCTACCGACATCGGGGGTGACGCTCGACCAGGCGATCGGGATGTTCGT
>DASQVN010000721.1:0-3564 GCA_035640755.1 Rhodopila sp. | reverse complement strand
AATACAGCCAGATCGCCTGGCTGATGACCTCGACCGGGAACCGGTAACCGGCAAAGGGCGACTTGGCGGCCGGAGAGCTCATTCCGGGCGTCTGCCGGATACGGCTCCGACCGCCAACCCTCGCTCAACTTGACGGTGCCGTCCGCGGAGACGATGCCCGCCGAGGTTGAATCTATGCCGCCACTGCGCGGCCTGTCACCGGTCGGCGGCAAGCCGCTGCTCGCCCGATTCGACGGCGGGCGCCTGTCTTCCGATGGCGGCGTGCTGGCGCTGCGCGAGATCGAGCGCCGCCTCGGCGTCGCCGACCGGTTGGCCGCCTGCCTCGGCGATCCGCGGAGGCGCGGGCAGGTGACGCACAGCCTGGCCGACACCATCACATCATCCGCTTCCGGCTACTGATGATCGCCGCCGGGTACGAAGACGGCAACGCATCCGCTCGGCTTGGTCGAAGGGTTGCCGAAAACGCAGCGATGGTGCAGGCGCTGCTCGACGACTTGGCAGGCATCTCGCTCGACAGCGATCCGCGCAGCGTCGCGAAGTCCGGCGCCGCCCAGGACGCCGCTCAGATGGCCGCTATCGAGATCGCCGCCACCGGCGCCTCGGCACCGCCGCTCGCCCGGCCGGGTTTTTCTGCCGGCTGGCGCGCAAACTCAAATTCCGATCATTCGTCCCCAAGCAGGTCTCTCGCATCCCTGCGAAATTCCGAGTGTCAGGAACATCCATGCCACCAGGGGCGCACCGGGACGGCGGAAGAGCGGCACTGACGGACACATCCATTGGAGGATAGAGTGAGCAAAGTTAACCCCAGCGCCAGCGCGGAAGAGCCGGCGGTGACCGGCCGGGGAGCACCCGGCGCCGGCGCGAAGGCGACCGCCGCATCCGCGCCGGCGGCGCTGCTGGTCGGCGGCAAGGCCTATGTCGGCGGCGTGACGGAGCTCGGCCGGATGCTCGGCGGCTTCACACGCGAGGTCGTGGCCGAGGCGGGTCAGCACATGCGCGCCACGCTGCAGGCGAAGAACCTGCGGGACATGGGCGAGCTCCAGGCCTCCTGGGCCCAGCATCGCATCGAAACCTCGGCGAGCCACGCCAAGGAATTCGCCGACGTCGTACTGGCCAGGTCCCGCGACGTGATCGCGCCGATTGCCGCGCTGCTCAAGCGGGGCGACGCGGCGGCCTGACCGGCCCGACCCAGCTGGCCTCGCAGGAGCGGCCGCCCGGGCCGTCGACGACACCGGCCCGGGTACGCCGCAAGCCACTCCAATTCGCTGACGGGAGGACGACATGGACAGGCCTTGGACCAGGACATACGGCGCCGGCGTCCCGCACGAGATCGATGCGAACGCCTACCCTTCGGTGATGGCGCTGTTCGAGACCGCGGTGCGGCGCTACGGCGACCGGCCGGCCTTCGAATGCTTCGGCAAGACGATGAGCTACGCAGAGCTGGACAGCGCCTCCCGCGCCGTCGCTGCCTGGCTGCAGAAGCGGCTGGAGGTGAAACGCGGCGACCGCGTCGCACTGATGGTGCCGAACGTCTTCGCCTTCCCGATCGCCATGCTCGGCATCCATCGCGCCGGGGCGGCCCAGGTCAATGTCAACCCGCTCTACACGCCGGGCGAGCTCGCCCATCAGCTCCACGACGCCGCTGTGGAGACGATCATCGTCTTCGCGGGCTCGACCGCGACTCTCGCCGAGATCGTCGACAAGACGCCGGCCAAGACGGTGATCACCGTGAATCTCGGGGACGGGTCCGGGCTCGCGATCCCGTCGCCGGCCGCCGATCCGCGGCTTGCCGGCGCTGCCCGCTTCGCCGATGTCCTCGCCGAAGGCGCGGCGCTCGAGCTCGATCCCGTCGAGCTTACCGGCAACGACGCGCTGTTTCTGCAATACACCGGTGGCACCACCGGCCTGTCGAAGGGCGCGGTGCTGACGCACCGCAACCTCATCGCCAACACCGAGCAGTTCAAGGCCTTCATGCCGGAGGCGATCGAGCCGGGCAAGGAAGTGCTGATCCTGGCGCTGCCCCTTTATCACATCTTCGGTCTCATGCTGATGCTCGCCTACATGTCGGTCGGCGCGAAGGGCATCCTGATCCCCAATCCACGCGACGTGGAGGGGTTCTGCAAGGCGATCAAGGACGCGAAGTTCTCGGTGATCGCCGGCGTCAACACGCTGTTCGCCGGGATGATGGCGGCGCCCGGGTTCAAGGATATCGATCTCTCCAACTTCAAGGTCGCGATCGGCGGCGGCGCGGCGGTGATCCAGGCGACCTCGGAGAAGTGGAAGTCGCTGACCGGCAGGCACATCACGGAGGGCTACGGTCTCAGCGAGACCTCGCCCATTCTCTGCGTCAACCAGATGTCGGTCACTGATTTCACCGGAACCTGCGGTCTCCCGGTGCCCTCGACCGACATCAGATTGCTCGATAACGACGGCAACGAGGTGCCCGAGGGCGAAGCAGGCGAGATCGCCGCCCGCGGCCCGCAGGTGATGCAAGGGTATTGGCGCAACGACGACGCCAATCGGGCGGCCTTCACGCCGGACGGCTTCTTCCGCACAGGCGATATCGGGGTGCTGACCGAGGGCGGTTTCCTCAAGATCGTCGACCGCAAGAAGGACATGGTCATCGTCTCCGGCTTCAACGTCTATCCCAACGAGGTCGAGGCGACCGTCACCGCCTGTCCCGGCGTCGTGGAATGCGCCTGCATCGGCGTCCCCAACGACAAAACCGGGGAGGCGGTCCGAGTCTTCGTCGTGAAGGCGCCGGACGCGAGGCTGGCCGAAGCCGACATCGTCGCCCACTGCCGCGGCCACCTGGCCGCCTACAAGGTGCCGCGCCAGATCGTGTTCCTGGAGGCGCTCCCGAAATCCAACGTCGGCAAGATCCTGCGGCGCGAACTGCGAAACCTGGTCGGAGGGGAGGAGGAAAACCATGCCTGCACCGAAGGGCTACAGCGCCCGCACGCTGAAGGACTTCGTCGGCTATGATTTCGGGGCTTCGGCCCCGATCAGGGTGGACCAGGTCCGCATCAACACCTTCGCCGACGTCACCGGCGATCACCAATGGATCCATGTGGACGTGGAGAGGGCCAGAAAGCACAGCCCCTTCGGCGGGCCAGTGGCACATGGCTACCTCACCCTCTCGCTGATGGCCGCGGCGGTCTATGTGGCCGGCGTCATCCCGGCGGACGCGCAGGGCGTGATCAATTACGGCCTGGAGAAGATCCGCTTCATCGCACCGGTGCCGGCCGGGGCGAGGATCTCGGCGAATTTCAAGCTCGCCGAGGTGGAGGACAAGGGCGACAAGCGGCAGCTCGTGCGGGTCGAGGCGACGGTCAATGTCGAGGGCGCCGACAAGCCCGCGATCGTCGGCGAACTGCTGGCGATGGTCGTCGGCTAGGGAGGAATGAGTCATGCAGAACAGGCGCCGCAGGGCACCGACACCCGCTTTGTCGTCACCAACCTCGTCGGCGGCACGGCATGGCGGATCTACGAGGACCTCTACTGCGCGAGGGGACAGGCAGAAAATCACGTGAAAGCCTGGAAACGCCACCTCGCCGCTGATCG
>DASQVN010000720.1:0-6245 GCA_035640755.1 Rhodopila sp. | reverse complement strand
GCCACGGTCCCACCGCAGTACCCACGGCAGCAGCGCAAGCCGCCCGGACCGACCCGCATTCCCACCGCCCGGCGACCATGCCACTTCCAACCATGCCCGCTCGCCGCAACCCTGGCCCCGCGGCCGGCGTTGCTGCATTGATCCATCTCATGCCCGTCGCGCCGCGGCCCCACCAACATGGCGGGACCGCTGCGCCCTGCGGCTCAGGAGGACACGACCATGCCGGGTTCCGTACCGCGCCTCAGCGGGATTCTCGAGACCTCGCTGTACGTCGACGACATCGACCGGTCGCGCCGCTTCTATGAGGATCTGTTCGGCTTCGTGACCATCTTCCAGGATGACCGGATGTGCGCGATGGAGATCCCCGAGGAACAGGTGCTGCTGCTGTTCCGGCACGGCATGACGGATCGGCCGGCACCGGGACCGGACGGGTTCATTCCGCCGCATCACGGGCGCGGGGCCGCGCTGCATCTGGCGTTTGCCATCCCGTTGCGGGAGCTGGCGGCATGGGAAGAGCACCTGCACGCACACGGCGTGCCGATCGAGAGCCGGCTGGTCTGGCCAAAAGGCGGAACGAGCCTTTACTTCCGCGATCCGGATGGGCACTCGCTGGAGGTTGCCACGCCGGGGCTGTGGCCTAACCGGTAGGGCGCGTTCAGCCGCCGGCGAGGCGCTGCTGCACGACGTTGATCAGGGTGGTCGCGTCATAGGGCTTGGTCAGGATGGTGTCGCTCGGGTCAACATTGTCGGCGTCGAGCGGTTCGGCGTGGCCGGTGACGAAGATCACCTTCAGGCCGGGGACCTGGCGCCGCGCCTGGCGGACGAATTCGGCACCTGACATGCCGGCCATACCGTGATCGACAACGGCGAGCGCATAGGCCGCGCGTTCCAGGGCGGCGAGGCCTTCGGCACCACTGGACGCCTGGTGGACCTTGAACCCGGCCTCTTCCAGGAACGTCGCGGCGATTTCCCGCACGTCGGGCTGGTCATCGATGACCAGCACTAGGGTGCCCTCGGCCGGCGGCACGGCGTCCGGATTGCGGGCCGCGGCCGGGGCCGGCTGTTCGGCGTGGGCGCGCGGCAGGAAGACCTCGACGGTGGTGCCGGCACCTGGCGTGGTGTGCAGGCGGGCGGTGCCGCCGAACTGCAGCGCGACGCCGTGCACCTGCGCGAGGCCGAGGCCGCTGCCCTTGCCGATGTCCTTGGTGGTGAAGAAGGGTTCGAAGGCGCGGGCGGCGACCTCGGCCGGCATGCCGATGCCTTCGTCGGTGATGGCAAGCATGACGTAGTCGCCAAGCTCGAGCTCGGTCGGCAGGTCGCCGCTTCCGGCCGGGCAGTGGCGGGTGGTGATGCGCAGCGTGCCGCCCTCGGGCATCGCGTCGCGGGCGTTGATCGCCAGGTTGAGGATGATCGATTCGATATGCACCGGTTCCGCCATCGCGAGCCAGCCGGCGGGATCGAGGTCGGTGACGATGGTCACCAGCCCGCCCAGGCTGCGGCGCAGCATGTCGAGTATGGATAGCACGACGCCGTTGATGTCCAGCGGCCTCGGGTCGACGTGCTGCTTCCGGGCATAGGCAAGCAGCTGGCGGGTCAACTCGCCGCCGCGCTGGGCGGCGCGCAGCGCGGCATTGACCTGACGCTGCGCCCGCTCGGTGGTCTGGGCGCGCTGCAGCAGCTCCAGGTTGCCGATGACGGCGGTCAGCAGGTTGTTGAAGTCGTGCGCGATCCCGCCGGTGAGCTGGCCGATCGCCTCCAGCCGCTGGGCTTGCATCAACGCCGCCTCCGCGCGCTGGCGCTCGGCGATTTCCCCAGTCAGGCGGGCGTTGGCGGTTTCGAGCTCGCGGGTGCGTTCGGCGACGCGTTCCTCCAGGTTGCGGGTGAACGCCCGCAGTGCGGCCTCGGTCCGCTTCCGCTCGGTGATGTCGCGCATGTAGACGGACAGCCCGTCGGCGCCGGGGAAGACCGAGACATCCAGCCAGCGGTCCAGCGCGGGCGACAGGGCCTCGATATTCAGCGGGCGGCGTTCGTGCGCGGCGCGCAGGTGGGCGTCGTGGATCGCCAGGCCGAGGGCGCCCGGAAATTCGTCGAGGTAGCGGCGTCCCAACACGTCGGAGCGGCGGCGGCGCCAGAGGATTTCGGCGTTGCGGTTGAAGTAGATGAAGCGCCAATCGTGATCCACGGCATAGAAGGCGTCGCTGATGCTCTCCAGCACCTCGGTGACGCGGGCGTGGGAATGCGCCAGCTCGGTTTCGATGTGCTTGCGGTCGAGCGCGACGCCCAGCAGGTTGGCGGCGGCCTGCAGGAAGGCGACGTCATGCGGGTGGAACATGCCGGGTTCCGTGCTGTCGGCCTCCAGCACCCCGAAGACGTCCTTTTCGGTACGGATGATGACATTGATGGCGCGGCGGACGCCGTGCTGCCGGAGCAGCTGCGGCATCTCGAACCGGGGGTCCTCGGCAAGCGCGTTGGAGATGACCGCCTGCCTGGTCCGCAGGGCGTGGCCGGCGGGGGAGCCGCCGTCGTCCGGAAGCCTGGCATGGCCGACCACGCCCGGCTCCCAGCCGACACCGGCGCGGACCAGCAGCGCGTGATTCTGCGGCTCGAGCTGCATGACCTTGGAACAGGCGGTGCCAAGGCCCTGGGCGACCAGGCGCGCCGCTTCCTGGAACAGCTGGTCGAGGTCGCCGCCACGCAGCGCGAACGCGCCGAGGGCCGCGAGTATCTCCTGCTGGCGCAGGCGGATGCGCAATTCCTCCTCGGTGTCGGCAAGGCTCATCCCCGGTCCTTCCGCTGTGCGCACCGTCGGACTTCGCGGCGGCCCGCGCACGGCCCGGGGTGCGGCCGTTATGCAACGGGCATGCGGCGGCGCGGTTTGCCGGCGTGTCTGCAAAAGCTGCGGGCATTCTCAGGAAGTTGCATGCGGCCCGGTCGGCGGCTGCGCATCCGTCCTGGGATGGGCCTGGGATGGGCCTGGGGGATGGGACGGGTTTCACAACGAAGCGAGCCAAGGCGGGATCAGGCACGTGTCTGGTGCGGGCAGCGGCATCGGCGTCCGCCCGGAGGGTGCCGCGGGTTTGTCAATCGGGACGCGATCTGCTTGCCTGCTGCCAACGGCGGCACGGACAAGGCGGCCGGCGTTGCGAGGGAGCGTCCGCGAGCTTTACCCAAAGCGCAGCCAACCAGGGCGCAGGCAACCGGAGCGCAGGCATGAGAAGACGTGACCTCCTGACATCCTTCACGGGCGGCGTGGCGGCGCTGGCGGCGCCGCGAGTCGCCTCGGCCGCCGGCGGTGACGTGCTGCGGTTCGTGCCGCAGGCCGATCTGGCGGTGCTCGACCCGGTGTTTGCCACGGCCTATGTCACGCGCAACCACGCGTTCCTGGTGTTCGACACGCTGTATGGCATCGACGACGCGTTCAACCCGCAGCCGCAGATGCTGGCGGGGCATACGGTCGAGAACGACGGCAGGCTGTGGACGCTGACGCTGCGCGACGGGCTCAAGTTCCATGACGGCACGCCGGTGCTGGGGCGCGATGCGCTGGCCAGCATCCAGCGCTGGGCGCAGCGCGATGCGTTTGGCGCTTCCCTGCTCGCAGCGACGGAGGAGATGTCGGCGCCGAGTGACCGGACGGTTCGCATCCGGCTCAGGAAACCGTTTCCGATGCTGCCCCTGGCGATGGGTCACGGCAGCAACACCATGCTGCCGGTCATGCCGGAGCGGCTGGCCAGGACGCCGCCGAACCAGGCGGTGACCGAAATGGTGGGCAGCGGCCCATACCGCTTCCTGGCCGACGAGCGGGTTGCCGGGTCGCGCGCCGTGTATCAGCGGTTCGCGGGCTACCAACCACGCTCCGACGGGCGCACCAGCTTCACCGCCGGCCCCAAGGTCGCGTATGTCGAGCGGATCGAGTGGCAGACGATCCCCGACGCGGCGACCGCGGCGGGGGCATTGCAGGCCGGCGAGATCGACTGGTGGGAGAACCCGACATCCGACCTGCTGCCGCTGTTGCGCCGGAACCGTTCGGTTGTGGTCGATATCCTCGATCGGGCGGGGAACATCGGGTTCCTGCGGGTCAACAGCTTGCTGCCGCCGTTCGACAACGCCGCGGTCAAGCGGGTGCTGCTCAGCGCGGTCAGCCAGCCGGACTTCATGCAGGCAGTCGCCGGCGATGACGCGGCGATGTGGCGCGACAAGGTGGGCGTGTTCACGCCAGGCACGCCGCTGGCGACCGATGCCGGGATTGGCGTGTTCAGCGCCGCCCCGGATTATGCCAAGGTCCGGCGCGATCTGGCGGCGGCGGGCTACAGGGGCGAGCCGGTCACCTTCATCGCCGCGACGGACTTTCCCGCGATCAACGCGCTGTGCGAGGTCAGCGCCGACATGCTCAAGAAGGCCGGGTTCAACCTCGACTACCAGGCGCTGGACTGGGGCACGGTGACGCAGCGGCGCAACATTGCCGGACCTCCGTCGCAGGGCGGCTGGAACGCGCACTGCACGTACACGGCAGGCTATGACCTGATGAATCCGGCAACCAACCCGTCGCTGAATGCGGTGGGCCGGGCGGGGTTTGTCGGGTGGCCGACGAACCCCAGGCTGGCCGCGCTGCGCACGGCCTGGTTCGATGCCGCGGACCTGGCGGCGCAGCAGGCGATCTGCCGGGAGATCCAGCTCGAATTCTTCCAGGACCCGCCGTATGTGCCGCTCGGGCAGTTCTTCCAGCCGACGGCCTACCGGAAGGAGTTGAGCGGCCTGCTGGCCGGGTCGTTCAGCCTGTTCTGGAACATCCGGAAGGTCTGAGTGCAACACGCGGGAACGGGAGGAAACGGCATGAGCGGTACGGCGTCGGGCACGCGCCTGCAGGGGCGGCGGGTGCTGATCACGGGGGGCGGTTCCGGCATCGGGCGCGCGACGGCGGCGCTGTTCCGGGCGGAGGGCGCGAAGGTCGCGGTGCTTGACCGCGCGGTCGCCGCCGATGGCGAACTGGTGCTGCCGTGCGATGTCTCGGATGAAGGGGCGGTCGCCGCCGCGGTCGGCAAGGCGGCCGAGGCGCTGGGCGGGCTGGACGGGCTGGTGAACGCGGCGGGGATCTTCCATGCGAACACGCTGGCGGATACCCCGCCCGACCTCTGGCAGCGTGTGATCGCGGTGAACCTGACGGGCACCTACCTGGTCTGCCGAGCGGCGCTGCCGTTCCTGCAGGAGAGTGGGCGGCAGGGCGGGGCGGCGACGATCGTCAATATCGCCTCGGGCGCCGGGCTGCTGCCGACCGGGCCGGGCAGTGCGGCGTATGTCGCCTCCAAGGGCGGGGTGATCGCACTGACCAAGGTGCTGGCGTTCGAAGCGGCGCCGAGGATCCGGGTCAATGCGGTGTGTCCGGGGGCGGTGGAGACGCCGATGACGGCCGGGATGCTGCGCGACGCCGCGGGTGCGGTGCAGCCGGCAATTGCCCAGCGATATGCGCTGCAGCGGCCGTCGGCGCCGGAGGAGCTGGCGCGGGCGATCCTGTTCCTGACCAGCGAAGAGTCGTCCTCGACGACCGGGATCAGCCTGGCGGTGGACGGGGGGCGGACGTTCCATTGAGCGGGGCTGGCCATTGAACAGGGCTGGGTTGCGCCCGGCCTTGCGCGACGCGCTTGCGCAAATGGATGGCGCCCAATAAATTGGTACGCCAGCTATTGGGGCACCAATGAACAAGCGCCAGCAGCAGCTTCGGGAACAGTTTGGCAGCCTGATCGCACGGGCCGGGCGGCAGTGGCGGCGGGCGGTGGACCGGCGGCTGCAGCCGTTCGGCCTCACCGAGGCGACCTGGCTGCCGCTGATCTATCTGGCGCGGGCATCGGAGCCGATGCGGCAGAAGGACCTGGCGGCGGCGCTGGTGCTGGACGGCTCCTCGGTCGTGCGCCTGCTGGACGCGCTGGAGGCGGCGGGGCTGATCGAGCGGCGGCCGGAGAGCACCGACCGGCGCGCCAAGATCATCACCGTGACCGGCCGGGGCCTGGGGATCGTCGACCGGGTGGAGGCGGCGTCGCGGGAGGTGCGGCACGCCACGCTGAATGGCGTCTCGGCCGAAGACATCGAGGCCGCGACGCGGGTGCTGGAGATGGTCTGCCGGAACCTCTCGAAGCAACTGGACGGTGAAGCGTGACGGCCCAGGCCCAGGACGCCCCTGCCCAGGACGCGCCTGCCCGGGCCAAGACTGCCCAGGCCAAGACCGCACCGGCCGGCGACGCTTCGGCGCACCG
>DASQVN010000719.1:0-4587 GCA_035640755.1 Rhodopila sp. | reverse complement strand
GGATCGCCTTTGCGCGGGTCTGCTCGGGCCGGCTCGTGCGCGGGATGCGGCTCAAGCAGGTGCGTACCGGGAAGCTGATTCCGCTGCATGCGCCGCAGTTCTTCTTTGCACGGGAGCGGGAAATTGCCGACGAGGCGTTCGCCGGCGACGTGGTCGGCATCCCGAACCACGGCACGCTGCGCATCGGCGACACACTGACCGAGGGCGAGGACGTCCAGTTCACCGGCGTGCCCTATTTCGCCCCCGAAATTCTGCGCCGGGTGCGCCTGGATGATGCGATGAAGGCCAAGAAGCTGCGCCAGGCGCTGGTCGAACTCGCCGAGGAAGGGGTCGTGCAGTTGTTCCGGCCGCAGGACGGCTCCGCTCCGCTGGTCGGCGTTGTCGGCACGCTGCAGCTCGACGTGCTGCAGGCCCGCCTGGCGGCGGAGTATGGGGTCCGGATCGGGTTTGACTCGCCGCCGTTTGCGCTGGCGCGCTGGATTTCGTCGGATGACAAGGCGGCGCTGACGAAATTCATCTCGGACAACCGCAATGCGATGGCGGACGATGTCGATGGGGACCCTGTCTTCCTGGCGACATCGGCCTTCATGATGCGGCGGGCGGAGGAACTGGCGCCGGCGCTGACGTTCCGGGATATCAAGGATATCCGGGCGGAGAAGATCGCGGCCTGACCATCCCCGGTCAGATCGCCCCCGGTCAGGTCGCCGGTGCCGGTTCGGCGTGCTATATTCGTCCCAGCACCAGCAGGATGATCACGATCAGCAGGATCAGTCCGAGGCCGCCGCTGGGATAATAGCCCCAGCCGCCACTGTACGGCCAGGTCGGCAGCGCGCCGAGGAGCAGGATGATCAAGATGATGATCAGGATGGTGGACATGGCGTGATTCAGTCCTTCACCGAGTCACGCACCGTATCCTTCGCGCCGCCCACAGTGTTCTGGACCTTTCCGGCATTCTTCTCGGCCTTGCCTGCGGCCTGGGTCTTTGCATCGCCGGTCATTCGGCCGACGACCTCCTTCACCTTGCCCTTGAACTGGTGGGCGACTCCCTTCAGACGGTCGGAGTCCATGTGAACCCTCCTTCCTACGGTTTATAGTTCGTGTTCTTGTCCGCCGAGTTGGAAAGCTTCTGGCCTGCGGCCTGCATATCCTGGCCCGCCCCCCGGGCCGTATAGCAGGCTGACAACAGCGGCGCTGCGGCGAGCAGCATCGTCAGGCCGAGGCAGAGCTGGCGACTTTTCCGCATTGCACAAAACCCTCCTCCCGATTGCAGGACGGCTCATCACGTTGCGCCTGCGATGAACGGTTACAAGTTCGGTCCGCTCCGCCTCCGCCGCTGGTGATGTCACGTAGCCTTGAGACAGCGTAATGGTGCCCGCTTGGCAGGCGGCGACGGATCGGGTTGACTCGCCGCCGACACGCCGAGGGGGGAATTGCCAATGGCCGGCCTATACTACGACCAGTTCTTTGTCGGGCAGGAGTTCGATCACCCGTGGACCAGGACGGTGACGGAGATGGACAACACGCTGTTCAGTGCGCTGACGCTGAACGTGCAGCCGCTGCACCTGGACGCCGAGTTCGCATCGAAGACCGAGTTCGGGCAGCGGCTGGTGAACTCGATGTTCACCGCGGGGTTGATGGTCGGGATGAGCGTGAACGACACGACCGTGGGTACCACGGTCGGGAACCTGGGCTTTACCGATATGAAGTTCCCGAAGCCGGTATTCCATGGCGATACGCTGCGGGCACGAACCAAGGTGCTGGCGATGCGGGAAAGCCGGTCGCGGCCGGATGTGGGGATCGTGGAGTTTGAGCACACATGCTGGAATCAGCGGAACGAGATGGTGGCAATCTGCAAGCGTCAGGCAATGATGCGGAAGCAGCCGAAGTGAAGCGTGAGAAGAAGGCGAACCGGGTCGCGCGGGAAGCAGCCGCCCTTCGTGCGAACCTGCTCAAGAGGAAGGAGCAGGTTCGGCGGCGGGAAGAGAAGAAGGCGAGCGTTCTCCGTGGCGGCGGTGCTGGTTGAACGCCCGGTTTTTTCACCGCGGGGGGCGCGAAGAGCGACGGAGGGCCACGGGGCCGTTATTTCGACAGAATTGATTTCAGTTCTTCGAGGGCGGCGGGGTCCTCGATCGTGGGGGGAACGGGGGCGGTTTCGCCGTCGGCGATCTTGCGGATGCTGGCGCGGAGGATCTTGCCGGAGCGGGTCTTGGGCAGGCGTGGCACGATGCGTGCGTCCTTGAAGGCGGCGACGGGGCCGATGCGTTCGCGGACCAGGGCAACCAGTTCGGCGGCGACCTGTTCCTGAGGGCGGCTGACACCGACCTTCAGGACCACCAGGCCGATCGGCGCCTGGCCTTTCAGTTCGTCCCTGGCACCGACGACGGCGCACTCGGCGACATCCGGATGGGAGGCGAGGACTTCTTCCATCGATCCGGTCGAGAGGCGATGGCCGGCGACGTTGATGATGTCATCGGTGCGGCCCATGACCCAGACGTCACCGTCGGCGTCGATCGTGCCGGCATCGCCGGTGCGATACCAGCCAGGGAAGTCGGACAGGTATGCGGAACGGTAGCCTTCGTCATTCTGCCACAGCGTGGGGCCGCAGCCGGGGGGCAAGGGCAGGCGGATGGACAGATTGCCGCTGTCGCCGCGGGGCAGGACCGTGCCGTTGGCGTCGAGTGCCTGCAGGTCGTAGCCGGGCGCAGGGCGGCCGCCGCTGCCGGGCTTGAAGGGGAACAGGCCGAACTGGCGGAAGCCGGCGGTGATTGGCCAGCCGGTTTCGGTCTGCCACCAATGGTCCACGACGGGCTTGCCAAGCATTTCGTGGGCCCAGATGGCGGTGGGCGGGTCACAGCGTTCGCCGGCGAGGTAGAGAGCCTCGAAGCATGACAGGTCGTGCTGGCGGGCGAGCTTGCCGTCGGGGTCCTGCTGCTTGATGGCGCGCATCGCGGTGGGGGCGGTGAACAGCACCTTGGCGCGATGCTGGGCGAGCACACGCCAGAACGCGCCGGCATCGGGCGTGCCAACCGGCTTGCCCTCATACATCACCGAGGTGCAGCCACGCAGCAGCGGGCCATAGACGATGTAGCTATGGCCGACGACCCAGCCGACGTCGGAGGCGGTCCACCACACGTCCCCGGCCTCGATCCCGTAGATCATGCGCATAGAGTTCCATAGCGCAACGGCGTGCCCGCCATTGTCGCGCACCACGCCCTTGGGCCGGCCGGTGGTGCCGGAGGTGTAGAGAATGTACAGCGGGTCGGTCGCCAGCACGGGCACGCAGCCATGCGGAGCCGCCGCAGCGACGGTCTCCACGTAGTCATGATCGCGGCCGGGGTTCAGCAGGGCTTCGGCCTGCGGACGCTGCAGAATCAGGCAGGCGTCGGGCTTGTGCGGCGACAGCGCGATGGCGGCGTCGAGCAGCGGTTTGTAATGCACCACCCGACCCGGCTCCAGCCCGCAGGAGGCCGAGATTATTACCTTGGGCTTGGCGTCGGCGATGCGCGTCGCGAGCTCCGCCGCGGCGAAGCCGCCGAACACCACCGAATGGATGGCGCCCAGGCGCGCGGTGGCGAGCATGGCGATCGCGGCCTCGGGCACCATGGGCATGTAGATGACCACGCGGTCACCCCTGGTGACGCCCAGCGCCGCCAGGGCGCCGGCCAGCTTCTCGGTCCGCGCCAGCATCTCCGCATAGGTCAGGTGCTGGATGGTGCCGGTCATCGGGCTGTCGTAGATCAACGCGGTCTGCTCACCGCGGCCGGCGGCGACGTGGCGGTCGAGGCAGTTGTAGCAGGTGTTCAGCATCGCGCCGGGGAACCATTGGCCGAACGCGCCCAGGCTGGGATCGAAGATCCGATCCCAGGGCTTCGACCAGGTGATTCCCTGCGCCTCGGCGGCCCAATAGGACATCGGATCGCGCCGCCAGGCGTCATAGGCCTCGTCGTATGTCCGGGCGTCGGTCATGCCGTCTGTCCCCCTGGTCAACCGGTCATGCACGTTCTCCGTCCGGGCCTGTCCCAGGTCAAGACAGGCGTCCACGTCTGGCGGCACCGGATCGTCGGCGACGGATGGCACAGCCGGCTCTTCATTAGTTAGAATGACTTGCATTTCGCGTTAGAAATTGTTAGAACATGCCGCGAACGCCAGTCCGAACGAAGGGAACCCGACGGATGCCTGCTCACGGAAATCTTCTGACCGGTCCGGCCGGACAATGAGCCTGATCCTCAACGGCTCAACCGGAAAGGTCATCATGGCCGCCCCGGGGCGGCCGATTCTTGCCGCGCCGCTGCCCACATCGGTATCCCCCGGCACGGATATCTTCACCACCAGCGCGGGCCTGGCCGGATGGTGGGATGCCGGTGTCGCCTCCGGCATGCTCGATGCCACCGGCAGGCCGCTTGCCGCATTCAATGCCGCTGCCGCCGCAGTGGCCGACAGATCCGGCGCCGGCCGGTCCTTGTCGGTCTGGCACGCGGCTGGAACCAACGGCAGCGCACCCATGGCGACACCGCGGCTCAACGGGCTTCTGGGCGGGATCGGCCTGAACAGGATCGTGCCGCCCAACCTTCCCGGCGCCGGCCAGCA